>JAGWLR010000129.1 GCA_028864885.1 Burkholderiales bacterium
AAATGCTGATCGACAATGCAGAGAGAAACAGCAGCGCAGGTGCGACTGCGCACAACAGCAGCCTAGAGTTGAATTTCATGGTGAGCCATCCTGGCTGATATCAAAGACACATCGGTTCATTGATATCGGTCAGGCGATCGAGAACCTGAAGACTCAGCTGACGTGACAAATTTCACGCAGGGCCACTGACCTCCACGCCCTCTGCTTCAACCAGCTTTGCGAAAAGTGAAGTTGATGCGGCGTGCGCCCAACAGGGGATGCATCGCTTCTTTGACCGTCAAGATCCCATGAAACCGCAGTCGGTCCACGCCGCCCCAGACCACCACATCGCCATGAAACAAGGGGATGCGCGTGGGGCGATCCTGGCGAGTCAGCCCCCCGAATTGAAAGACGGCCGGGATGCCCAGGGACACCGACACGATGGGTTGGTTGAAATCCTGCTCATCGCGGTCTTGATGCAGCCCCATGCGGCTGCCAGGCTCGTAACGGTTGATGAGGCAGGCATCGGGTGTGAAATCGGCAAAGCCTGCCGCCTCGGCGGCTGATTGCGCCAGGCTCAGAAAGCAGGCAGGCATGGCAGGCCAGGGATGTTGGGTGAGCGGATCGACCGGGCTGTAGCGGTAGCCGCGTCGGTCGGTGATCCAGCCCAAAGGACCGCAGTTGGTCAGGGCCACCGACATGGTCTGCCCGCCGGGGGTGACCATGTGGCGAAAGGGCGCGGCAGCCGTGACCTGATCAATGGACTCAACCAGTGCCTGTTCTGTGGGCAGGGCAAACCCACGCAGCACGCAAGACTGCGGGCCCAGCGGCTCGATGCGGCCCTCAACTGACGGGCCGGCTTCGGGTTCGAACAGGTCAAGGGTCATGGTTCAGGGGTACAACAGATAGCGCTGACGGCGTTGATCGAACGCGGTCAGATCGGCTTGCCATGAGGCCACGATCGAGTCCAGCGAATCGCCTTGCTTGAGTCGGCGCAGTGTGTCGTCTGACCCGATCATGCCGAGCGTCTTGTCGATCAGGAAGCTGTCGGGCCACAGGTGCTCCAACTCTTTGATGAGCAGGGCGCCGAGTTGTGGGGCGTCGAATGCGTTGCGGTCGATGACTTGGATCTGCACGCCTGAACAAAGCTCATCTTGATAGGGGCCAGCGTGGGGGGTGAATTGAATGGGCCTGAAACGCACACCCGGGATCGCCGCCTGACTCAAGGCCTCGGCCAGTCGGGGGCCGTCGATCCAAGGGGCGCCTAGCCATTCGAAGGGGTGATCGGTGCCGCGCCCGACACTGACGTTGGCCCCTTCCACCCATGACACGCCGGGATAGAGGATGGCGGTCAAGGGGCGGCGCAGGTTGGGTGAGGGTGGCACCCAGTCCACATGGGTTTGGTCGAACCATTGCGAGCGTCGATAGCCTTGCATCGGCACCACGTCCAGGTTCACGTTCAGGCCCTTTTGCTTGAGATCATCTTGAAACCACCGGGCCAGTTCGCCCACGGTCATCCCATGTTGCACCGGCAGACCGGGATACCCGGTGAACGAGGCGAGGCCGGCCTCGAGCACCGGGCCCCCGATGCGATCGGCGCGAATCGGGTTGGGTCGATCCAGCACCACGACCCGGATGCCTTGTTCGGCTGCGGCCCGCATGGCTTCGGCCAGGGTCGAGATGTAGGTGAAGAAGCGCGCCCCTGCGTCTTGCAGATCAAAGACCAAGGTGTCGATGTCACGCAAGGAATCGGCCGTGGGGCGCTTGCGCTCGCCATACAGGCTGATCAAGGGTAGATCGCTGATGGGTTCGCGACCCGATGCAATCGCCCCTTCGGCATCGCCATACAAGCCGTGCTCGGGGCTGAAGACCTTGACCAGGGTCACGCCTGGGGCCCAGCGCAAGCGATCCAGGGTGCGCCAGCCCTGGCGGTCGATGGCGGCGAGGTTGGTGATCAAGCCCACGCGATGGCCGACCAAGGGGGCGAAGCCCTGAGCCCGCAAGACGTCTGAACCCGTCAACACGCCTTCGGGTGTCGATGGCGTCCAGGCGGGATGCGGCGGAACAGGCAAGGGCGATTGCACGCTCGACAACAAGGCGAGCACCTGGCGGCGCAAGGGGCGGGCATCGCCGCGGCCATCCGGATGAACGCGGTTGCTCAGCAAGATCACGAACTGCTTTTGCGTCAGGTCGATCCACAGGCCGGTGCCGGTGTAGCCTGTGTGGCCGATCATCCCTTCGGGTGGCCAGTCGTCTCGGTTCGCCACCAGGGGCGCCATCACTTGCCAACCCAGGCCGCGCGCATCTGGATCCGTGCTCGGGTTCTGGCGTTGCTGCAATTCGTTGAGAGTGCTTGCCTTCAGCAATCGTCCCGGTTCGAGCATGGCTTGGGCAAAGCGTGCGAGGTCTTCTGCGGTACCGAACAAGCCTGCGTGTCCTGCCACGCCGTCCATGCGACGGGCTGTGGGGTCATGCACCACGCCGCGCAACCATGCCCCTGGCTTGAGCGATTCGGTGGGGGCCAGGCGGGCTTGCCAGGTGCGAGGCGGCAAGAATGCTGTGTCGTGCATGTGCAGGGGTTGGAAGATTTTTTGCCGGGCATAGACCGGCAGTGGCATGTGCGACACGCGCTGAACAATCTGCCCCAGCACGATGAAGTTCAGATCACTGTAGATGGTGCGGGTGCCGGGCGGGGCCACTGGGCGCTCGGCAATCACGCGCTTCAAGGCCTGGGCGGTGCCGGTCCAGTCCGGGCGCAAATCCAGGTCCGGACGCAGGCCCGATGTGTGCGCCAGCAACTGTCGCAGGGTGATCTGTTCTTTGCCCAGCGTGCCAAATGCTGGCCAGTAGCGGGCTGCCGGGGCATCCAGTTGCACGCGTCCTTTGTCGGCCAGTTGCAGGATCGCTGTGGTCGTGGCAATGACCTTGGTCAACGAGGCCAGATCGAACACCGTGTCCACCGTCATGGGTTCAGGGTGAGGAGCCACCGCGCGATGGCCCCAGCTGCGTTCGAGCCGGATGCCGTTTGCATCCCCCCAGATCAGCACCGCACCGGGGAGTTGCCCCGCCTGGATCTGCGCTTCCACCGCCGCATCCAGGGGGGCCCAGTTTGATGGGGCCTGCGCCTGGACGGCTGGCGCACCTCCCAGCAAACAAGCCAACAACGCTGTGATCAGCAGGGCGTGGAAAAGGCGTGTCCAAGACATCATGGCGACGGTGGGGCGGGCAATCTGGGTTTGAGTCCCTCTGTGGTGTAGCGGTTCCGTGGGTTCCAGATCATCCAGCCATTGGTGCCCGTGCTCTCGGCAGCATCGATCTGCTGGCGGATCTCTTGGGCGCCAAACACCCGGCGATCAAAGGCATAGTCCTTGAAGGCCTGCAACCAGGGGCGCCAGCACACCCCGGTGCCGCTGGCGCGTTGCTGAGCCCGGCGCAAGGTGTGTTCGACGATGTCGTAGGCGTCGGCCACCGGGTCACGGTGATCGGGGATACCGAAGGTGAAGCCCGATGGATAGAGCATGGGCGAGAGGACTTCGGCGTGGGGGGCCAGGGCTTCGAGTTGCTGTCCGATGTCGGTGTCGTTCGTGTTCCAGGCTACGTAGCCAAAGATGTCTGCCGCCACAAACACGTTGTATCGGGCCAGCCTTTGGCGTGCCGTCTCGACGAAGGCGGTGATGGTGGCCACGCGTTTGGCCTCGGTGTTGGTGTCGCTGAATACCAGGCCCTTGGCATCAGGAAAGCGAACGTAATCGAACTGGACCTCGTCAAAGCCCAATTGCGCGGCCTCTTCGGCAATGGCCAGGCTGCGTTCCCAGGCGGGGCGCTGAAAGGCATCGATCCAGGCCACATCTTCGCCATCTCGCCACAAGCTGCCATCGGCCCGGTGTACGGCCCATTGCGGGTGGGCTGTGGCCCATAGATCGTCTTTGAATACCGCCACACGGGCGATCAGATACAGGCCTTGCGCCTTGAGTCGTTTGACCAGCGCAGGCATGTCGGACACGGTGATGGGCTTTTGCGGCCCCAGGCCCGAGGCGGCGACGGAGGCGCTGTGAAAGGGCACCAGGCCTCGGTCATCTTTGACGTCGATGACAAGGGCATTGAGTTCGGTGTGGGCCACCACGTCCAAAGCCGCCTCACGCAGGGTGGTGCTGCCAATGCCAAACACCGACAGGTACAGGGCCTTGGGGCGGAAGGGCTGCAACGCCAGAGTCAATGGCTCTTGCGGATCGGTGGTGAGTGGGGTGTTCAAGCGTGCGTAGCCACAGGCGCGAGCCCCCACGGTGGACCCTGCCGGGATGGATCGGGCATCGTCGTCGACATGAAAACGTCCTTGCTCGTCGGTGGAAACAACGCGCCCCTCCACCACGACCGTGGCGCGAGCAATGGGCTTGTGCGTCTGAGCATCGACGACTTGGCCGCTGTAAGCCCAGACAGCGCTCAGCCAGGCCAGGCAGACGGGGCCCATGAGCCATCTGACAACGATCCGAGGGCTGATCATGTGGGGTTCTCTGGTGAGGTCAAGGGGGCGGAAAAAGCCGCCATCAGGCGTCGTTTCAATTCGCCCGCACTGACGCTGTCGACCATCAGATGCCGGGGCACGGCGTACACAGGATCGGTCAGGGTGGCAGAGCGGTTTTCCAGCGCGAAGGCGGCACGATAGCCACAAGTGTGAGCCAGTTGCTGCAAGCCGGGGTCACTCAAGCCAAAAGGCCAGGCCAGCAAGGAAACTTCTTGGCCGAGCTTGTCTTGCAGAACGGCTTTGGACCGGGTCAGTTGCGTGGTGGCAAACCGCTCAAAGGCCGTGGCATCCATGTTGCGGCGTTCGCGCACGAGGTTGGGGTGCCAATAGGTGTGCGATTCGATCATCACGCTTGGCTGGCGTCGCCATTGGCGAAGCTGATCCCATGTCATGGCGTAACTGGCATTCGAGATGGCGGAGGGGTAGATAAACAGCGTGACCGGCCAGCCGCGCTCGGCCAGTGCTGGCGCCAGCACCTCGGCCTGCGAGCGATGCCCATCGTCGGCGGTCAGGACCACGGCCCGCTCGGGCAGCGAGGGGCGTTCACCTCGGCGATACGCCACCCACTCATGCAGGCCGATGACCTGGCAGCCCAGTTCGCTCAGCACTGCCAGATGCGACTGAAAACGGGGCGTGCTCACGGTCATGCTGTCAACGGCGGTGGCGCCAAAGCGGTGGTAGACGAGGATGGGGACCCGCGACGGGGCTGTGGCCGCATGGGCCCACCACGTGCCACTGCACAGACCCAGCAAAACAGCGCGACGTGACAGGGCGGGCATGATCAGGTTATCGTTGAGGCATTGCATCTCGGCATCCTGTTGGCAAGACTAGGGCATCTCGGCCCGGTTTGCACAAGAGCCTCAAGGAGCACTGTGACGCAAGTCCCACACCCTGTGCCCGAGCCCTCACTGAGATTGGTGCAGGCCTTGCAGCGCCAGCTTCACGCTCAGTTGTTGGAAACCCATATCTCGTGGGTCTTGCTCGATGGTCAGTGGGCCTGGAAGATCAAAAAGCCCGTTCAGTTGTCGTTTCTCGATGCGCGTGATTTGCACACTCGGCGCTTTGGGTGCGAAGAGGAACTGCGTCTGAACCGACGCCTGGCACCCGGTCTCTATCACGATGTGGTGGCCATTGGCGGTACGCCGGATCTTCCGGTCATTCAGGGCGGCGATGCGCCGATTGAATTTGCGGTGCGCATGCGCCAGTTCCAGCAGCAAGACCTGCTGAGCCAGCGCGTGCAAAACCATGCCGTCCGGCCCGATGACCTGGATGCCTTCGCCCGAAGCCTGGTGCGGTTTCATGCGACCGCGGCCCGCGCGCCTGCGGCCAGCGACTGGGGCTCGCCGCGCTTGATTGAGCAGGCCACGCAGGGGGTGCTGCAGGGCCTGGCACCCCATCTTGACGATGCCGTCGTGGCCGACTGGTCAGCATGGGCTCAGACTCAGGCCCAATGTCTGCGCCCGCATTGGCTGGCCCGACGTCAGAGCGGTCGGATCGTGGAAGGACACGGCGACCTGCATCTGGACAACCTCTTGGTGTGGCAGGGGGCCATCGCCGCCTTCGATGGCATCGAGTTTGATCCCGCCTTGCGCTGGATCGATGCGATGAGCGATGTCGCCTTTCTCGTGGCCGATCTGGCTGCGCATGATCGACCGGATCTGGCTTTCCGCTTTCTGAATGCTTACCTGGATGCCAGTGGC
>JAGWLR010000130.1 GCA_028864885.1 Burkholderiales bacterium
GCCGCGGTGGCACGCAAGGCAATCAGGGCAAGCCCACTGACACCCGCGAGGCGCAAAGCCAGCTGCAAAGCCATGCCGAGCTGGTGCAAGCCTTGGCCGGCAACGCGCAAACGCATCTGGCCAAGCTGCCCAATGAAGCCGCGCCAGACAAGCTGCCCGTGATGCGCACACTGAACGATGCCACCAGCAGCTTGCACAGCACCGCGCAACACGGTGATCAAAACATACCCACTTTGGGCAGACCTGATCTGGTCGCCACTGCACCAGGCGCCATCACCAGCCACACCCCAGCGCACACCGTGATCAGGGCCGGCGGCCAAGCTGCCATCAGCACCCCGACTGATGTCAACCTGCTGAGCCAGCGCCACACCGCCTGGGCCGTGAAAGACGGCATCAGCCTGTTCACGCGCGGCGAGGCGAAAGATGCCAAGCACCCCGTGCAAGACATCGGCATGAAACTGCATGCGGCCAGCGGGAATGTGAACATGCAGGCGCAAAGCGGTGGCATCACCCTCACCGCTGAGAAAGCCATCGACATTCAGAGTACAGCGGCGAACGTCACCATCAGTGCGCCCAGTAGCCTCATGCTGAATGGCGGTGGGGGCTACATCAAGATCGACGGTGCAGATATTGAGATTGGCACCTCGGGCTTGGCCAGCTTCAAGGCTTCGATGAAGGAGTTGGCGGGGGGTGGGAGTGTGCCCCGTTCGGGCATGCCGATGGCGGTTCCCGCCGATCTGCCTGGTCGATTCAGCACACAGCTGGATGCCGCTGACCTCGTCGCAGGAGTCGACGGGCGGGATTCTCTTGGCTACAAAGCCTTGATGCCAGACGGTTCCACCATCAGAGGTAAAACTGACAGCCAAGGCTCCACGACTCGTTTCACGTCGTCAAACGCAGGCCCCGTCAAGGTCCTGGTGGGCGAAGGTGAATGGTCCGTGCACATTGATGCAGATGAATCCATCAACAACTGATATCCATGTCTATCAATCGCAATCATTGGCTAAAGTCAGCCTTGCTATCTATCACTTTGGCAGCCGCCATCTCTGGATGTGAGGCGAAGACGGACGCTCCCGCCACGAATGGAGCAGCCGCAAGTGCCAACGTCTTTGCAGGTACTTATCTTTTCGACGCTCGCAATACGCACAGTGACTTTGGAAAGGCCCATCCGCAAGATGCCAAACGTTTTGGCGCTGCGTTCAATGCACTTCTTGCTGGTCAGGTCAAAAAGGAGCGAACGTTCATTTCTCGGATCACCTCGGGACCCAGCACGCAAGGCGAGGTACTCGACATCGACGGACAAAGCAGCGTTGTGCATGTCACCTGTCAAGCCCATCGATGTGATCTTGAGCGCATGGGGCTGTACTACACCCCAGGATCCAACAAAATGGGAGCAATCCTATGGAGCCACTGCGAAGAGACCATTCTTGGCAATCCTTCTGGTACCGCCTTGGCGGCCTTGAGGCAAGTCGCGAAAATGCCTGTACCGACGGCGGAAGACACAGCCCGCTGCAAGAAGGTGAGTGCGGACTATGAGTGACTCATCAGGTGGTTTGCCAGAATTCCTCGGTGCCCTCTTTGAAAGTGAAGGCGGCGGCAATGCGCATGTCGTCAATCAGTATGGCTTTTTGGGCAAGTACCAATTTGGCGAAGATGCGCTTGTAGACCTGGGCTATTACAAAGCAGATGGGAGCAAGAACGTCGGAGCAAATGGCAAGTTCAAATGCGACTGGATAGGCGCATGGACAGGCAAGAATGGTGCGACTTCTAAGGACGTGTTCTTAGCAAACCCCGAGATCCAAGACCAGGCTGCACGCGACTGGATTGCACTCTTGTGCAAACGCATGCACCACTACAAGCTAGATACCTACATAGGCAAAACAGTGGGTGGGGTCGAGGTCACCGAGTCGGGTGTAATCGCAGCGGCACACCTCAAGGGCTTTGGCAACGCCAAGCATCCCGGGGTCATTGCTTTCCTCAAGAGTGGCGGCGCGATCAACGCCGCTGACGCCAACGGTACCAAAGTCTCGAGCTACATGAGGCGCTTCGCAGGGTACAACCTCGGTTGTTGCGCAAAGTGTGCGGTGCAAGTCGTGGACAAGGACAAAAATCCGATCGCTGGATTAGGCATCAAGCTGCTGGCTATGGGCAAGGAAGTCTACCGCGGCGTGACCGACGCATTGGGTAGCAGTCCGTTTGTGGGCGGCTTCTCGCCAGGCCATGAACTCACGGTGATGGTCGAACGCATTGAAGGCGGATTCAAAGAAATCGTCCGCTTTACTGCCGCCCACACACCAATGACAGTGGCTTTAGTTAGCCCACGCACATTGCTAGAACTGCCCTTGCAGCCCCATGCAGGTCCTGCGGGTGCGCACAAGCGCGCAACTGTGAAAGACACGCGCAAAGATCATTTGGCTGGCAAGCCGAGTGCTCGTCCCAGCGGTAACCAGCGCACCTCGCAAGGCAACCCTGTACATGTTGCGGAGCCACCCAAGCCATTGCCTCCCATTGAGGACCGGCTTAAGGCCTTGCAGGAGATCTTGTTGCGCAACGCCGGGTATGGAAAAAAAAGTGTCCCTCTTAATGGGCCTGCAGCTGTGATCAAGTCCCGTAAGGGAGAGGCGATTGCAGCGGACAGGAAAAGTCCTCGCGAGTCCATTGGGCGGTGCTACAAGTACGTCAAGATTGCCCTTCAGGCAAGCTGTATGGTCGACTGCTATCTAGCTGGAGAACATGCGAAGGATGCCGGTTCGGCGTTAGCAAAACAAGGCTACGTGAATTTGCTTGAATTTCCAGGCAACGGGATTTGCGGACCGATGGACGCCCCCCTTGGCGCCGTCATTGTTTACGAACCCACTGACAGCACACCCGACGGGCATGTGGAAATTCGAGTAGACATAGACGGGACAGCGAGCGTGGCAAGCGACTACATCTCAGACATCCCGCGTACGCAAACCAGACACGGCCCCAAGCAACTGGAGGGGCGTCATCGCAAAGTCATTGGCATCTGGATCAAGCAGACATGAAAAACAAAACCTATTACTTGCTCGCAACCTACATCACGATCGCGTGTCTCTCCTGGGGAATCTGTCCGGGGGCCATATCCAGTGAATCCGTGGATCGCAGCAAGTATGCGACATACAGGTTTGAAATGCAGTTCAGTGAAAGCGGTCTATTTGCTTGTATCTCAGGAAAATCAAAATTAGGTTTAGGGGCGGGTGTACGTTCATACGATGCCCCGTTACCTCAGGCGATAGCCAATGAAGACTTACCGTCGTTGATTGGAGTCGAAATCGAAACCTACCCGACCAAGAATACCAACCACATCGACTCCTTTTCGGGCCTCGCCAATTTTTCCGACGACGACAGGAAAATGTCCGTCAAGCTCAACAATAACAAGACGGCGTACTTCGAACGCTTTGGTCCCACGCCGGAGTGGCCCTTTAAGTCAAAGAAAGACAGCCAGTTTTTCTTCACCTTCCGATTGGACAACGGGCCTGTCTTCAAATGCAAAGCCGTCTATCAGCCCGATCAATGAACCTCACGGCACTTGAGATGTCAACCGGGCTCTGATTAATAAATCGCCCCCCAAGGTAAAACCTCGGTTGTTTGGCGGCGCCCCCTCACTGCACCAAGTAATACAACTTCTTGAACTGCCCAAACACCGCCATCTCGGGCAGCAATTGGGTCTGCACCATGCCGCGGTCGTCGGTGTGTGAGATTTTCAGCTCCCGTCCCGTGGCGGCGACCATGCCGAACTTCATGGGCTCGCATGATTTGACCGCGTCAGGCTTGGCGCCCTTGAGCACCACTTGCGCGGCACCGTCCTTGTCGCATCCATAGGTATCGTTGCCGTAGAACTTCGGGCCCATGGAGGCCCCGAGGCGGAAGCCGATGGAGTCGGTCCGATTGGGGGCCAACCAGAAGTTGCCGTCTTTGGCCTTCGGCGTTTTGAATTCGACCAGGTCGTAGTCCATGATCCGCATCGCGGTGGTCGTGGCGTCTGCCGGCAGGCCGAGGGTGATGCTGCAGGATTTGAATGCCGTTTTTTCTGACTCGATCACATGGGCGTACAAGGCCACCAAACTGGGCCGAACCACCAGGTCGTCGTTGATGGTGTTGTAGTGGTAGGTGAGCAGCTGTTCTTGCATGGCGTCGTACAAGGTGTTGCCTACCTTGGCCAGCAAAGCGGCCTCTTTGGGATCGGTGCAAACGGCCTGCGGACCGACACCAAATTGAACCGCTTCCACGTTCTCTGCTTCGGGCACTTGGGTGGGAACCAAGGTAGAGGTGTCAAACTTGTCCATGGTGTCGCGCACCATCGCGCGGGCTCTGAGCGCCTGCTTCAATTCTTCGGCGGCGGGCACATACCCGGCCTCGGCTGACTTACGCAGCATGGCAAAGGCTCCGTTAACATCCCTTTTGGTCGGGATCCCCATCACCATCATTTCAGCCAGGCGAAACTGCGCTCTCTTGTCGCCGCCTTGCGCGCCCAGTTTGTAGACGTTGTAGGCCTGCGCCCAATGGCCCGGGCGACCAGAGTTGAAGTACACGGCCTCACCAAGGTAAAACAGTGCATCTTTGCTGCCTTCGCCTGCCGGCTTTTCCAGCTTGCTGATGGCTTGGTCATAGTCGCCTTGCCAATAAGCTGCCAAGCCTTCCTGCATCAGGTCAGGCTGTGCATCAACAGCCTGTGCGGCGGCTGCAGCCACCGTCAATCCCACGGCCAATCCCCATCTGAATGCGTTGCTGAACCTGGACACTGACGCCTCCCCTCCGGTCAATGATGCAGGGCAGTTTAGCGCGACTGGTCGCGCGATTTGGCCTGACACCCCCCCGATTCCGTGACCGGAAATGCCAGCTGGATATCACATTTTCATTAACGCATCGCGTTAGGGAAACTTCCCGTTGTGTCGTGATGTATTCCACACAGATAGTTGCACATCGTTGTCATGTTGTGACCATTTGGAGGACTCATGCGCTTTTCAACGCGTTCGGTGATCACTTTGGCCGCTGTGGCCGCAGGTAGCTTGGCGGCCGTGGCATATGCCACCAACTATTCGTTGTGGATCAATGGGCGCACGGGCGGCGGCGCAATCGGCAACTACGCTGACTTCACCTACTGGGGGCCGGCCAGCACATCTGCCGGCGTCAACAAAAAATCCGTCAACTGGGATGGCTACAGCCACATTTCGGATCAGAACTACCTGGTGCGCAACGCGCTCGATTGCTACTGCACGGGCAGTAACTGGTGCTACATCGCCGCCCACAGCGCAGGTGACCTGATGATCGGCTACACCCTGGCGATGTATGGCGGCTCCACCCGCAACATCAAGAACGCATCGCCCGGATCGGACGGCACCTGCGGCAATGCCAGCACGGGCGGCACGCAAACGGGCTGGAACATCAAGTTCGTCGACATCGCAGCCGGCGCTGGCGGGGGCTCGGAGTTGGCCGATTACGGTGCCTGGGCCACCGGCAACGGGATTGATCAGGATCTGAAGACCACCACCGCACGGGCGCTGTACAACCACAACACCACCCGCTCCAAGTGGTTCTACATGTACGCCGGCGCCAAGGGCACCTTGTACTCAGGGATCTTGCCGGGTCAAGACGATGAAGCCGTGGCTTACCACTCGTCGGGCGGGGTATCCGGCTCATCGGGTCAAAGCTTGTGCAACCCGGCTGACTGGTTCTGCAACGACCTGACCTTGGGCACGGCAGCCAACGAAGGTGGATCGACCAAGTGGTCGTATCACTCCGTGTCCTTCCGCGACGACAACGAGGCCTACAACCACTACACCAATGGCAATTGGCAAGGCGTGGTCAGCCTGGTTCGAACCCACATGGTGAACAACGCCAAGTAAGCCTTTCCACACCCCGCCCACGCAGGCAACAACAAGAGGAGACATTGACATGCGTTTATCCAAAGGTTCCTTGCTGGCAGCGATCGCTGTCGTGGGCGGCGGCATGGCCGCGGTGTCGTACGCCACCAATTACTCGTTGTGGGTCAACGGGCGCACAGGCGGCGGCGCGTTGGGCAACTACGCCGACTTCACCTACTGGGGGCCATCCAGCACCGCAGCAGGCGTGAACAAAAAGGCGGTCAACTGGAACGGCTACAGCCACATTTCGGATCAGAACTACCTGGTGCGCAACGCGCTCGATTGCTACTGCACGGGCAG
>JAGWLR010000037.1 GCA_028864885.1 Burkholderiales bacterium
GCCTTGCTGGAAGTGATGAGCAAACCGCCCGCCAAACCGTCTGCAGCGGCACCCGGCGGGGCGGATGGCAAGCCCAAGCTCGAAATCGCTGGCAAGCATGAGGTGCTGTCGAACGACCCCATCATTGATCAATATCGCCGCAAGCTCAGCATGGCTTTGTTCTGATCCGTTTCGCCCTGTATCCTGCAAAGATGGAACTCTGCCCTTTGATTTCTGCCACCGACCTGGCCCGTCGCCTGGCTGATCTGCCGTTGCGTGGGCAAACCGTGGTTGTCGATTGCCGGTTCAATCTGGGCGACCCGGATGCCGGTGAGCGGGCCTGGCAACAAGGACACATCCCGGGCGCCTACTATGCACACCTGGATCGGGATCTGTCTGGCTTGAAAACCGGCCGCAACGGACGACACCCTTTGCCTGATGCGGCGGCATTCGAGCGCACGCTGGCAAGTTGGGGCGTTCGCCCCGACACCCTGGTGGTTGCTTACGACGACGCTGGGGGCGTGTTCGCCTCGCGTTTGTGGTGGATGTTGAAGCACTGGATGGGGCATGCGCCAGCCGCCGTCCTGGATGGTGGTTGGCAGCACTGGCTGCAGATCAAAGGCCATCAGGACACGCATACCCCGATGGCTCGGGCCTCACAAGGAACAGGCTCGTGGGCACCTCACCCGTCGGCGGTGGTCTCCGTGGAGGACGTCGAGCAAAGCCTGACCACGCCCGAGCGCATGCAATTGCTTGATGCCCGCTCGCCCGACCGGTTCCAGGGGCAAAACGAAACGCTCGATCCCATCGGCGGCCACATTCCTGGTGCTTTGAACCGCTTCTTCAAGGACAACCTGCAGAGCAATGGCTGCTTCAAGCCAGCCGCGCGGCTCAAAGATGAGTTCATCGCCTTGCTGGGCACACGTCCCATCACCCGCGTGGTTCACCAATGCGGATCGGGCGTGACGGCTTGCCACAACCTGCTGGCCATGGAGGTGGCTGGCCTGCCCGGATCGCGGCTTTATCCAGGCTCGTGGAGTGAATGGTGTACCGATCCGTCGCGCCCCATGACACGCTGATCCAGGCCCCGGGGGCCCATTGCCCCCGAAAATCTGCAAAAAACATCTAGAAACACCCTGCAAAAGCGCGCTAATGCGTCTGTTTTTGCACAGTTTTCGAAGCATCCTGCACGAGAGCCGCTTCCTAGAATCGTTCGGACGAAGTCATCATCTTCTCGAACGAAGGACGTTACGCCATGGCTCTCACGCAAATCCCCCAGCATCGCCGCAAGGCATCTGGCTTCACGCTCATCGAATTGATGATCGTCGTGGCGATCATCGGCATCCTGGCAGGCGTGGCCTACCCCGCGTACACGGATTATGTGACCAGAAGTCACGTCCCTGATGCGACCTCCAATCTGTCAGCCAAGCGGGTTCAGATGGAACAATGGTTCCAGGACTCGAAAAGCTATCAGGCCTCGAGCAGCACCGCCTGTTACATCGGTGCGACCGACAGCACGACCAGCAAGTACTTCACCTTCACCTGTGCGGCCCCTACAGCCACCACCTACACCATCACGGCAACCGGCACCGGCATGATGGCCGGCTTCAGTTACACGATTGATCAGGACGGCAATCAGTCCACCCCGTCAGTCCCTACCGCATCTGGCTGGAGTACCCCGAGCCCAAACACCTGCTGGGTCACCAAGAAAGGTGGGGTGTGCTGATGGTTTCAGGTCGCACAAAAGAATGCCTCAAGGGGTTCACGCTTGTTGAACTGATGATCGGACTGGCCATCTTCAGCATCTTGCTGTCGATGGCTGCGCCTTCTTTCAGCACCTGGATTCAAAACTCCCAAATTCGAACCGCTGCCGAGTCGATACAAAACGGGTTGCAAGAAGCACGAGCCGAAGCTGTTCGCCGGAACACTGCGGTCAGATTTCAGCTGGTCTCCAGTCTGGACGGCTCATGTGCAGTTTCCAGCAGCGGTCAGAGTTGGCTCATCAACATGACGTCGGACTCTGCCCCGGATGGCCACTGCGGAGACGCCAACAGCGATTCGACGTCGCCTTACATTCTGAAAAAGAGCCCAGCAGGCCAGAGCGGCGCCAACGTCACCATCAATGCGGGGCAAGCCGTGGTCGCCTTCAATGGCCTGGGGCGCCTGACTTCCACCTTGAACCCGACGACCACCCCTGGCAACTCAACGATTGACATCACATCACCCACCACCGCCTGCGTGAGCACCACTGGCGGCGGGACAGCCCGGTGCCTGCGCATCGTGATCAGCCCCGCAGGGTTGATTCGCATGTGTGACCCCAACGTCAGCTCTGGCTCAACTCTGACCGAAGCGATGAGGTGCTCATGAACAAGCTATCCAGATTTGTATGGCGGCGCCAAAAGCCCTCAGCACGCCAATCGAGCGGGTTCATGCTGATCGAAGCCCTGATCGGCATTCTCATTTTTTCGCTTGGCATCCTGGCCGTGGTGAAGCTGCAAGCGACATCGGTCCAGCAAGCGTCATCGGCAGAATACCGATCCATGGCGTCGCTGCTGGCCAATGATCTGATCAGCCAGATGTGGGTCAGCAATCGTACCGCCTCGACCCTGCAAACCAATTTTGGTAGCCCTTCGGGAACCTCATACCTTGCATGGCGTGCTCGGGCCTACAGCTCCGGCTTACCGAATGCGTCAACCACCCCGCCCACCGTCACCTTCACAACGGTTGCTGGGGGAGCCGGTGGTGCGGCCAGCAGCCAGGCCACCATCACCATTTTCTGGCAAGCCCCTGGTGACAAATCGCAGCACAACTACACCGTGGTTGCGCAGCTCAAATGATCGGGGTAGAGATGAACTTGAACCGTACACGTCGTCCACATCAAGGCTTCAGCCTGATTGAGCTCATGGTGGGCATGGTGATCGGCATGATTGCCATCCTCATCATTGCTCAAATGTTCATCAATGCCGAGTCGAACAAGCGAACCACCACAGGCGGGGACGACGCGCAGATCAACGGCACGATCGCCCTTTATGGCCTGGAGCGAGACATCCAGGCCTCAGGATACGGATTGACATCCTTCAACCTGATGGGCTGCAGCCTCAGCTACACCACCGCGTCCGACAGCACGCCGGTCGTCCTGCCCTCCATTGCACCCGTCACCGTCAACCCTGCAACCTCTTTGGTCCCGGCTGGCGATGCGAACACAGACACGGTGTTGGTCATGTATGGCAACTCAGACAGCCCCCCGGAAGGAGACCCGCTGATCAATGCATCCACCGTCAGTGGTTACTCCGTCGCCACGCCGAGCTCCTTCAACCTTTACGACCAGATCATTGCCGAGCCCAAGACTCGTCCGTCCCCCTGTGCGCTTCAACTTGAAACGGTCAATGCCGTTTCCGGGTCAACACTCACCCCATCGATTGGCAATGCGGGGCTACCGACAAACAGCCCGATCTATAACCTGGGGCAAAGCCCGGTGATCCGGGCCTACGCCATCCGCAATGGCGCTTTGACCGTTTGCGATTACACCGCCTACAACTGCGGGGACGCAAGCAAGACATCCAACTCTTCGGTCTGGGTTCCAGTCGCCAACAACATCATGAGTTTGCGAGCTGAATACGGCCGAGACGACTCAGGCACCACCGCGATGAGCGGCACCGTCACGACCTACGACCAAACCACCCCCGGCAGTGCTGCCGACACCAGCGGCCGCCCTATTTACTGTGGTTTGGCTCGGACCCTGGCCGTCAGATTGGTCATCGTTGCCCGCAACGAAACGTATGACAAGCACACGCTGACAACGACTGCACCCACGTGGACAGGTGACACCGTCAACACCTCGACCGCGCCAACCAATCCGGTTTCTTATCCGATCGATTTGAGTGCCAATACGAACTGGGGCCATTACCGCTACAAGACGATTGAAACCACCATTCCGCTTCGCAACCAAATCTGGCAAGGGAGTCAAACGGGATGTTGAACCACTCTTTTCACATGCGATCGAGGCAAAACGGCATCGTCTTGATCATTGCCCTGATTGTGTTGGTCGCGATGACCATTGCCGCCCTGGCCTTAACCAAATCGGTTTTCACGTCGAACGTCATTGCTGGCAACATCGCCTCGCAGCAGGCCACGACACACTCGGCTGATGCAGGCATCGAAGCAGCGATCACATGGCTGGAGAATAACAACAACGTCAGCAGCAGCAGTTGCGCCGTAGGCAGCACCTTGCTGGCCTGTGACCAGCCTGCTGCAGGCTACAAAGCCACTTGGCAAAACCCATCGAGTGGGCAAAGCTGGGCATCGTTGTGGAACGATAACTTTGTGCCTGCAGGGTTGGTGAAAACTCTGGGCACCGATGGTGCTGGCAACACGGTGTCGTACGTCATTCAGCGAATGTGCACCAACTCTGGTGATGCCTCCAATGTGGGCAACGACTGCTCGCAGACGCCCATGTCCTCAGCCAGCAGTTGCTCGGGGGGGAGCAGTTGCGACGCTGGAAAAACCAACCTCGACAGCGTCAGTCAAGTCTATTACCGAATCACTGTACAGGTAGTCGGCCCCAAAAACACCCAAAGCTACGTCCAATCGCTGGTGGCGATGTAATCAATGGAGCACATCATGATGCACACCCAAAGCTCATCCAAGCACCTCTGGTTACGGCATGCCAAATGGTCCGCGCTGGCCCTCCTCTTCTTCGGCACCGCGGGGCAAGCCGCACTGACCAGCCTGGCGACATCGCCGCTGGTCACCTCATCTGCCACACTGGTCAAGCCGAACATCCTGTTCTTGCTGGACGATTCAGGCAGTATGGATTGGGACTTCTTGCCTGACTGGGCCAGCTCAACCAGCGTTGCCGGCTTGTACCGCAACAACGCATTCAATGGTGTCTATTACAACCCTGCCATCACCTACACGCCACCGCTGAAATACGATGGGGTCACCCACTACCCCAGCATGACCGCCGCTTACACCAGCAATTGGACGGCGGTGCCTTACGACGGGTTTGGCGTGCAGTCATTTAGTTATGGCTTTTTTAATTGGGGTGACCCGTACACCGACCTGACAACCGGGAACGCCTATTTCTACACATTCAAAGCAGGCGAATACTGCACCACGCCGAAGCTCAAAACATGTGTGACTCAGAGTGCTCCGTCAACAAGCTACCCCTACCCGGCATATGTTCGTTGGTGTACATCATCTTCGATGACGAACTGTCAAGCCAATCGGATTGACACAGCGCCGTCCGGGGGATCGACTTACACATACGTCCGATATCCGGGCAAATCAAGCTCCATTCCGGGATCGAATAACAAAACCACGATCACATCAAGCAATAACATCTATCCGTACCCCGGTCAGCCGACCAAAGCGGCCACGCGGACCGACTGCGCAGGCACGACGTGTACTTATGCCGAGGAAATGACCAACTTCGCGAACTGGTGGTCGTATTACCACACGCGGATGCAGATGATGAAGACCTCAGCCAGCCTGGCGTTCTCTGTGCTCGACAACAGTTACCGCCTTGGCTACATGACCATCAACAACAACACGGGCACTGATTTCATCAACATTCAGGATATTGACTCCCCCGTCACCAGTTCTGGTCAGAAAGCACGTTGGTATAGCCAACTTTTTTCAGCAACGCCCAATAACAGTACGCCGTTGCGTGTCGCGCTTTCAAAAGCTGGCCAACTTTATTCTGGCAAGCTGACAAAAGTCAACACCGTTACTGTATCGGACCCGATGCAATATGCCTGCCAACGCAACTACACACTGGCGGCAACAGACGGCTATTGGAACGAATCTTCCACCCCAACCCAGATCAACGGCAGCACAGCGATCGGCAACACGGATGGCTCACTGCCCCGCCCGTATCTGGATGGGAACAACATCTCGAACACCTTGGCCGATGTCTCTGCGTATTACTACAACACCGACATCCGAAGCTCAACCTACAGCAACACACTCGGCGTTCTGGGTACGGACGTCGCGAGCAATTCGGTCGCAGACAAACAGCAACGCATGTACACCTCTACGATGGGATTGGGTGCATCGGGTTACATGCTTTATCAATCCAACTATCAGACGGCCAAAAGCGGCGACTACTACGACGTCTTAGAGGGGACTGCAACCAGCACCACCACCGCATCCAATGGCGTTTGTACGTGGCAAACCTCGGGATCCTGCAACTGGCCCAAAGCTGTCAGCAACACCCAGACCACGATTGATGACCTTTGGCATGCAGCTGTGAACGGCCACGGCACATACTACAGCGCCACCAATCCAGCCACGCTGCAAAGTGGCTTGATGAGCTTCCTGCAAAACGTCAGTGCCACCACGGGGAATGCCGCTGCGGCAACCACCAGCAACCCGAACGTTTCGTCTGGCGACAACTACGTGTTCACCTCCACCTTCCAGTCTGTGACGTGGTACGGGGAAGTGGCCCGGTATTCGATTGACATCACCACAGGTGCCATCTCCCCCAACGCGGACTGGTCACAGTCGGGCACGGTGTACTCGAACGCCACGACCAAAACTTACGCGACCCCCTTGCTGGATAACACAAGCTACACCTCTCGGACCATCTACACCTACGATCCAAGCGCCTCTCCCAGCAAGCTGATCCCGTTTCAGTGGAGCTCCCTCAACAGCACCATTCAAGGGTATTTCCAAATGGCGAGCATTGGGACATTGACCCAGATGTGCTCGTCCGGAAGTGCTTGCCTGGCCGCCTCAGCTCAAGTGAACAGCACCACTGCAGGTACAACCACCGGCGCCGGCGGCATCAATCTGGTGAACTTCATCCGTGGTGACCGAAGCAATGAAGGCCCCGACAACGCCACGTATTACCGTCAACGTGCCCACGTTCTGGGCGATGTCGTTGATTCGCAAGCCGTCTATGTCAAGGCCCCGCCTTATTCATACTCCGACACTGGATACGCCGCTTACCGAACCGCGAATGCTTCGCGTCAAAGCATGCTTTACGTGGGTGCCAACGACGGCATGCTGCACGCGTTCAACGCCGACACGGGTGCAGAAGCGTGGGCTTACATCCCGTCGATGGTGCTCCCCAGTCTTTACAAGCTGGCAGACAAAGATTACGCCAACAAGCATGCGTTTTATGTGAATGCCACGCCGCGTTCAGGCGATGTCTACTTTGGGGGAGCGTGGCACACCATCTTGGCTGGCGGCCTTGGCCGGGGTGGCAGAGGTTATTACGCCCTCGACGTCACGAACCCATCCTCGCCCCAAGTTTTGTGGGAGTTTACCTACGACACCACAAAAACAACGGGCTACACCACCGATGCTGACCTCGGGTACACATACGGCACCCCGATCATCACCAAGCTCTCCGACGGAACCTGGGCAGTCATTGTCACCTCGGGGTACAACAACGTCTCGCCAGGAAGTGGCCACGGCATCATCTGGGTCTTGAATGCCCAGACCGGGGCCATCATCAAGAAAATCGATACCGGAACAGGCAGCTCCACGGGCACCGTTGCTGGCTGCAGTACCGCACCGTGCCCAAGCGGTCTGTCGAAAATCAGCGCATACGTCGACACGACGAACACAAACAACACCGCTCTCAGAGTTTACGGTGGGGACGTGTTTGGCAATGTCTGGCGTGTTGACCTGAAGGGCCTGACAGCCTCAGGGGGATCCGCCGACGTACAACTGCTGGCCACGTTGGCTGACTCGAGTGGAAACCGTCAACCGATCACCACCCGTCCCGAAGTCAGCAACATGAATGGCACTACCGTCATCTACGTCGGGACTGGCGCATTTCTGGGCTTGCCAGACTTGACTTCGTCGAATACCCAATCGATTTACGCGCTCAAAGACCCGCTGACAGACTCTGGTGCAGCATCTGGGCTTTATGGCAGCCCGAGAACGTCCACCTGCAGCGCCGCCATGAACAGCAACTGCTTCGTCAAACAGGTTTACACCGACGCCAGTGGGGTCAGAACTGCCACCAGCACCGTCGCCTACCCCGTTGACTTCTCAACCATGAACGGTTGGTATGTCGATCTACCCGAAACAGGCGAAAGGGCCAATACTGACCCCGACCTGCAATTGGGCACGTTGGCGCTGACCACCAACATTCCCAACTCCTCTGATCCGTGCAGCACGGGTGGCTCCAGTTATGTCAATTACATCGACTACAAGACGGGCCTCAACGTCAAGGGCAGCGTTGACGTGGGCAGCCTTCTGACCAATGGAACGACCACGTCTCTGGCGAGCGCCGTCACCCTCATACGACTCCCCAATGGCAAGGTGATCGGCATCGTCACGCCTGGCAATGGCGGGACACCGATCACGACGGTGGCACCTGTTGGCAGTCAAGGTACATCCACCCGGCGGATTTCATGGCGGGAATTGATCACCGACAACTGATTCATGCGGGGGCGTGCTTTTTTTCTATCGTTGACTCTGGCTCTCGCCACCCATGTGCTGGCGGGAGTCGCGATCAACCTCGACGAAAAGCCGCTACCGCCCAAGGTGAAGAAACCTGCCGCGGTGATTGTCTCGGTCTACGCCGCACAACGAACCAAGCGCACACTCAGTTCGCCGACGGAAGCCTCTCAGCCCACGCGGATTCTTGAGCCACAAGGGCACAAGGTGAACGCCAGACTGCCCTCTGAGCCGAAGGCTCAACCCGACGATTACTTTTACCCCAGAAGTGCTCTCTCCAAAGTTCCCAATGCTTTGAGCGAGCCATTCATTGAAATTCCGGCAGGTTTTCCCTCCGGCCAAAAATTTCAGACAGTCATCAGTCTTTTCATTGATGAATCAGGGGTCGTCAGAAAGGTCGAATTCGCCGACGACAAGCCATTCCCTGAGCCGATGGAGCGATCAATTCGGTCAGCCTTCATGCAAACCACTTATTCTCCGGGGGAAATTCAAGGCACGCCAGTCAAGTCCATCATCAAGATCGAAATGACGTTTGATGACGGCAGCAGCCCGGCCCCCCCAGCCAACGACATGGCGACCACAAACGGTGCCGATCGGTCGACCTTAAGTCACTCGTGACAAGGCCTCATCCAGTAACTCGATCCAGTGCTTGACCGGCGTCGACGTGCCGCTTTGCAAATGCACGATGCAGCCGATGTTGGCAGACGCGATGACGTGGGGATCGGTCTCTTCCAGCGCCTTGATTTTCTGATCGCGCAGCTGTGTCGACAACTCAGGCTGCAGCATGTTGTAAGCGCCCCCGGCCCCACAACACTGATGCGAATCACGCGTGGCGAGGTTGACTGTGAAACCCAGTTCACGCAGACCTTGCTCAATCGGCCCCGGCTGAGTCGCGCTGCTCAACTTGTGGACATGGCTGAGGCTGCACGGCGGATGAAACGTCACCGCTCCCAAGGTGCCGGCGGGCAAGCGCGCGAGTTTGCGTTTGAGCATCGGCATCCAGGCCCCCAGCAACTCACCCGGATCTTTGGCGAGAGACGCGATGCGCTTGGCTTTGTCGGCATAGGCCGGGTCATCAGCCAGCAGATGGCCGTAGTCCTTGACCCACGCACCGCACCCTGAGGCATTGATCAAGATCGCCTCGGCAGGGGTGGCCGATTCAACCCACGGCCACCAGGCATCGATGTTGCGCCGGGCGCGTTGCTTGGCGCCTTCCAGATCCCCCAGGTGCCCCTGGATTGCGCCGCAACAAGTTGATTGACGCGACACCCCGGCCCGGATGCCCATCACATCCAGCACACGCGCGGTGGCGGCATCGACATGGGGCCGCAAGCTGCGCTGCACACAGCTTTTGAGCAACAACACCTGTCGGGCGTGCATGGCCTTCTTTCGATCAGGCCACGCCGGTGGCGCCAAAGGCGGCCGCAGGGGGATGCGTTCTTGCCAAGCGCGGGGCAAGATGGGTCGAACCAATCGCCCCATGGACACCGCCGGGCCAAACCAGCGCGAAGGCACGATGCGGATCAAGCCCCAACGCAACAGCCGCTCACGCAGGGGCCGCTTCACTTGGCGATCCACTTCCAACTGCCCCACCGCAAGCAAGTCGTGATACTGCACGCCCGATGGGCAGGTGCTCTCGCAGTGCCGACAGCCGATGCAGCGATCCAGATGTTCCTGCGTGGTCCGCGTGGGGGCCTGGCCTTCAAACACCTGCTTCATCAGGTAGATGCGACCACGCGGCCCATCCAGCTCGTTGCCTGTCAGCTTGTAGGTGGGACACGTGGCATTGCAGAAGCCGCAGTGCACGCATTGGCGCAACACCGACTCGGCTTGCCGGCCCTCAGGTTGATCCTGGTATTGAGGAGCGAGTTGAGTTTGCATGACAGAGCAACCACTTCAGGACAAGAGGGCCGGTTCGG
The DNA here is from genome assembly GCA_028864885.1 of Burkholderiales bacterium. GTDB lineage: Bacteria > Pseudomonadota > Gammaproteobacteria > Burkholderiales > Burkholderiaceae_C > Aquabacterium. The sequence goes on from JAGWLR010000037.1 coordinate 10,314, forward strand.
CCATCGACCATTTACGACCGGTAGCAAACACCCCATCGGGGTCGAATGCCTGTTGCACACGCTCGTGCAACCGTCTGAGAACAGGGGCCATCTCACTCGCATCGGTCAAGGGCCTGACCTGGGTAGAGACAAAGGGCTGGGCGTGCCCTCCAGCCTTGGCCGCCACATCGTGCACGGCGTCGGCCGGTGCGGCGGTGCAGACCCAGCGTTGGGCCCCAAACCACTCATTCAACTGCTCACCCGGCAAGCCCAGCGGCGCCGCGGTGGGCGGCACCGATACCCGCCACAGCGTGACCCCATGGCCACCGCCCTTCGCAACGGCTTGGCGCGCGCGCACAAAGAACTCATCAGAGTGATCGCGCACGCCCTGCCAGAACCCGTCGGCCAATGGCGGTGCGATCAACTCCCCTCCGCGCTCACGATACAAGCGCTGCACAGAACTGGCTACCGCCGCACGTGCCCCCCTCAGGCGCAGCACCAGCATCCCATCCCACCAGGCCGAGGCATCCAGCGGAATGGGCTGCGCGGCCCATTGGTTGACCTGCACCAAGGCATCGGCTTCGGTCATTTCGATGCGCATGGTGGCCGTCGATACCGGCTGCGGCATCACTTTGAGCGTGACATCCAGCAGCACGCCCAGCGTGCCCATCGAGCCTGCCATCAAGCGCGACAAATCGAAGCCGGCCACGTTCTTCATCACCGAGCCACCAAAGCGCAACACTTCGCCTCGGCCGTTCATCAGCGTGCAGCCCAGCACATGATCGCGCACCGCGCCACGGCTGACGCGCCCCGGCCCACTCAGACCGGCCGCCACCACACCACCCAGGGTCGCCACCGACTCAGACGCCCAGCCATAGCGAGGCGGCTCGAACGGGAAATACTGGCCCTTGCTCGCCAGCAGGGCTTCCACCTCTGACAACGGCGTACCTGCACGCGCGCGCACGATCAGTTCTGTGGGCTCATAGGCTTCCACACCCGACCAGGCACGGGTCTCCAGGATGATGTCTCCCTGCAGGGTATCGCCCAGAAAGTCCTTCGAGCCACCGCCTCGAACGCGAATGCGTCGCGAGTCCGCTGCGGCTGCGCGGATCTGATCGGCCCACTGTCTCCACTGTTGATTTGTATTTTCTGCAAGGTCAGCCATGATGTCCGGCACACTGACGACACGAGATCTCGCTAGGATACCTTCGATATGAAAGTCGCCGCACTCCAAATGGTCTCCACCCCGCGGGTGGACGAGAACCTGGCCCAGGCGCGTTGCCTGATTGCACAAGCCGCCGAGCAAGGCGCGGAACTGGTGGCACTGCCGGAGTACTTCTGCCTCATGGGCCTACGCGATGCCGACAAACTCGACATCGCTGAACACTTGGCACCAGCCGTGCATCCCGATCAGGCGCGCACCCCGATGCAAGCCATGCTGGCCGCGGCCGCACGCGAACATGGCGTGTGGGTGGTCGGCGGCACCCTGCCCATCCAGAGCCCCGAACCCAACCGGGTTTTCAACACCACCCTGGTCTTCAACCCCGAAGGCGAACGGGTGGCGCGCTACGACAAGATCCACCTGTTTTGCTTTGATGATGGTCAGCGGGCCTACAACGAGGCCCAAACCTTGACGCCTGGCACGCAGCCCACTGCCTTCGATGTGAGCGATCGCAAGGGCCACGTTTGGCGAGTGGGCTTGAGCGTGTGTTACGACCTGCGCTTCCCCGAGCTGTTCCGCGCGTTAGGCACCGCCAAGCCTCTGGACCTGATCATCCTGCCTGCCGCGTTCACCTACACCACAGGGCAAGCCCACTGGGAGTTGTTGCTGCGCGCGCGCGCCGTCGAGAACTTGTGCCACGTGCTGGCACCGGGACAAGGCGGGGAGCATGAAAACGGCCGCCGGACTTATGGCCACTCACTGGTGATCGGGCCATGGGGCGAAGTGCTGGCGTGCCAGGCTGAAGGATCTGGCATCGTCATGGCCGAGCTCGATCCCCAGCGTCAGGCGCATGTGCGTGCGCAGTTGCCGGCGCTCGAGCACCGAGTCTTGCAGGGCTGATCGTCAGATCACAGCTTGCCCATGGCGTCGTCTTGCGAGGCCTGGGCGCTGCCCGCATCCCCCTGATCCCCAAACAGTTTGAGTGAGTGCGACTGCATGCCCTCACGATAGTGCTTGCGATCACACAACTTGGCTTGCGCCTCTGGTGGCAGATCCGTCACACACAAGATGTTGCGCCGAATGAGCACGTCGATGAGGTCTTCCAGCACGCGCACCAGGCCCGCATCCAACGATGCGAACTGCTGCTCGTCTGGGCTGCGGCCCAGGAAGGCCACCACGTCCGGATGGTCTGCCGCGATGGCGTGCCCGCCCTCCACCGGAGCTCGGTGCAGGCTGAGGATCTCGCCTTGAGGGTCGCGCAAAACATAGAGCATGGTGCGTTATCGACCGCGGCCGGGGAAACTGAACTGGCGCCAAGACGCCCAGATCACAACTGGCCGTAAGAGTGCAAACCTGACAGGAACATGTTGACCCCCAGGAAAGCAAAGGTGGTCACCACCAAACCAACCAAGGCCCACCAGGCGGCAAATACCCCACGCAGGCCCTTGATCAGGCGCATGTGCAACCAAGCCGCGTAGTTCAGCCACACGATCAGGGCCCAGGTTTCCTTCGGGTCCCAACTCCAATAGCCACCCCAGGCTTCAGCCGCCCAGAATGCACCGAGGATGGTCGCAATCGTGAAGAACGCGAAGCCCATGGCGATGGCCTTGTACATGACGTCGTCGGCCACCTCAGGAGGGGGTGTCAAGGGGTTGATCCAGTTGCGCGACACGATCATCAAGGTGAACACGGCCAGCAGCCCCCCGATCAGGCGGCCGGCCTTGTTCACGGCGGCCAGATTGTCAGGCGACAAACCGCCAAACAGGGCAAAGCCCACCAATGGCAAGGCGATGAATACGGCAGGCAAAGCCACCAAGCCCACCCACAAGGATTTGCTCGATTCGGTCTTGAGCAAATAAGCCAGTGCCACCATGGCCGACAGGGCAAAGGTGCCGTAACCGACAAAATTAGCGGGCACGTGGATCTTCATCCACCAGCTTTGCAGGGCTGGCACCAGGGGCTGGATTTCATCGGCGCCACGGACCAGGGCGTACCACAACAAAAAGCCCACTGCGGCACTGACCACCAGCATGACAAAGGCGCCCAAGGCCCCCAGATCCTGGCCCCGCTTGGCAAAGCGGTCTTCAAAGTACAGCCAAAACAGGGCGGTCAACCAGGAAAACAGCACGAACACTTCATACAGGTTGCTGACCGGGATGTGACCGATGTCCGGCGCGATCTGATGGCTCTCGAACCAACGCACCAAGGTGCCCACCAAGGCCATGAACACCCCGGCCCAGGTGAGCTTGGACGCCAGTCGAGTAGGCGTGCTACTGCGGGTGACCACCCCCAGCCAATACATCAAGGTGCTCATGAAAAAGAGCACGCTCATCCACATGATCGCGCTCTGGCTAGACAGCAGGTATTTCAACCAGAACACCTGCTCGCCTTTGGCCAGATCGGCCCCATAGTCATCGGTGGCTCGCATGTACAACGCCATGGCCACCCAGGTAGCGGCACCGGACCCGATCATCAGCCAACGCAGGGGCGACCAAGTCCAGCCCAGGGCGATCAAACCCGGAATCACCGCCAACAGGATCCCGACCTCATAGACATCCATCGAGTGCCCGAAGGAGTGGTAGGCCCAGCCGCCGACCGCTAGCATCACGGCGGCAAACAACCAGTCGGTCCACGAACGCCCTTCGCTGCGAAGGGAAGGCAAAGTTTGGGTGGTCGTCGTCATCACATCATCCTTCGCTCGGCAGCAAGGCTGCTCGAAGCTGCTCAAACTCACGATCGATATCCAGCGTCTGCCGGGTCGAAGACAGGGCCATTTTCACGCGCGTGCCGCCCTGGCCATCATCCTGCAGCCAGACCCACAGGCGACGCTCTCGAATGTAGAGCATCGAGAAAACCCCCACAATCAGCAGCAAACAGCCCAGATAGACCACGTTGCGCCCTGGGGTGCGGGTCACCTGGAACACGCTGGCCTGCTTTTGCTCGAAGCCGTCGAGGCTCAAAATCATGGGTACAGGATAGAACACGGCATCCGACAAGGACAGCACAGCCTGGGTCATGAACTGCCGCGCGGCATCGTTGTCTGCCGACAAAGGCGGCAATCCTGCACGTTCGCGGCTGATGTTGAGTAACTCGAACATCGTGCCGTTCAGGATGCGGATCAGGGTAGCCGACGTGTGCTCGCGGTCCTGCTGCGGCACCACCGCTTCGATGAAGTTGGAGATTGCCATCAAACCGCCAGACGGCATGCCATCTGGCACCTTCGGAGCCGAGGAGCCTGCAGCCGGCGTAGGCATGGCCTGCTTGACGCCCGCAAACAAATCCAACGCGCGCTGCGCCGACACCGTCAGCTGTTCACGCAACTGCGCGTGATCGGGGGTGGTCACTGAAGCAGCGAAACGCCGGGCAGCCTCGGCCCGCGCACTGGCATCGCCCAAGGCGCGCTTCAGGCGCAACCAGCCCTGCATTTGCATCTGATCATCGGCTGGCACACGCAGGTAGCGGAAGCCATCGGCCGGCGTGTCGCGCACACCCAGCAAAAAGACCGCCTGACCGTCGAGGTTCACCGGCACCATGTAGTTTTGATACTCACGGGCCTGCCCGGCGGCATCGCGCAGCTTGTACGTGATCGACGGACCGATGTTGGTCAACTTCTTTTCATCCTGTTTGGCGCCAGACCCCAGGTGCTTGCTCAACTCCGCCAGGTTGACCCCACGGACGTCCGAGCCCCCCTTCTTGGCGGCCGCATCAGTTTGCGCCTGTGACAGGTCTTCCACGTTGATCACGCGCAAGCCGGTCACTTCGAGCGACAAAGGCCCCGATTTGCCCGCGGCCACCCATGCGGCCGGCAAGGCTTGCGCAGCCCCCGACACTTGAGCCGTGATGTCGGTCGCAGCCTCCGGTGCCTGCGCCGTCAAGAACAGCGGCTTCAGGTGCACGGTCGATCCGCCATCTTCAAAGCTGGATTGAAAGATGGTGACGCCGTCGTAAGTCACCGGGTGGTTGACTTCAACGGTGAACGGCTTGGGCTGCGGCAGCTTGGGATCGTGGATCACGATGTCGCTGGCGAACCGTTTGGGCATCCCCGTGGCGTAGTAGTCGACGGTGAACTTTTTGAGTTCGATGTCAAAGGGCAGCGGCTGCAACAGCATGCCTTTGTCCAGGCTGATCACCGCCGCATTGCTGCGCTCGCCTTCTGGCACGAACAGCTGCGCACGATAGGCGGGGTTCGACACGCTCAATCGACTGTGATCGGCGGATTGGCCGCCGCGGAAGGGCTGCAGGCCATGCATCCAGGCTTGTACCTTGACGATGAGGTCGCCATCAAACAAGCCCCCCAGGCAGATCAACACGATCGCGCTGTGCGCAGCGATGTAGCCCAGCTTATTGGCCGCGCCATGGCGCGCACCGATCATGATGCCCGCGCCCCCGACGGCCTCGGCACGGCGCTGCGATTTCATCGTCCAACGGCCCGATCGAAGGGTGTGGATCACCTGCTGCTCAGCCTGATCCAAGGGCATCGCCAAGGCACCCGAGGCCTTGTGGTGGAAGGCATTGATCGCCTGCTCCCGCATCGTTTCCTTGTGCGTGCGCCAGTCGGCCAGGATCTTGGGCGCATTGCGCGCAATGCACAGACTGGTCGACACCACCAGAAAGGCCAGGATCAGCAAGAACCAAGGCGTGCTGTAAATGCGATACAGCCCCAAAGCCCCGAATACATCGGCCCAGAACGGACCGAATTGATCGACGTAATTGACCAGGGGCTCGCCCTGCTTGATCACGGTGCCAATGGCCGAGACGATGCAAATGACCGTCAGCAGCGCAATGGCAAAACGCATCGACGACAGCAGCTCGTAGGTCGGGGCCCAAGCCGAGCGGGGGCGCCCAACGGGCGCAGGAACGGTCACATCAGTCATGTCAGCAAGCAAAAAGGCGGGAGCCCAAATCGGGTACCCGCCTTGTAGATCCTTCGGTGCCCAAAAGATTCAAGGCACGCGTTCAATTGTTTTCCCGATCAGCGCAGACCAGCGATGTAATCCGACACCGCTTCGATTTCCTTGTCGCTCAGGTTAGCCGCAATCGACATCATCTGGGGGCTGTTGGTGCGGTCGCCCTGGCGGAAAGCCGTCAACTGGGTCTTGGTGTAATCGAAGTGCTGCCCAGCCAGGCGAGGGTACTGGGCCGGCATGCCAGCGCCATCGGGGCTGTGGCAGCCAGCGCAGGCGGGCACGCTCTTTTTGGCAATGCCGCCGCGGTAGATTTTTTCACCCAGGGCCACCAGCTCCTGATTCTTGGCGGCACCGTCTTTGGCCTTCTTGGAGTTGTAGAACGCCGCCACGTTCTTCATGTCCTCGGGGGACAGCATGGCCGCCATGCCGTTCATGACCGCGTTTTTGCGTTTACCTTCCTTGAACTCGGTCAATTGCTTGACGATGTATTCAGGGTGTTGCCCTTGCAGGATGGGATAGGTTGGCGCCCCGCGCGAACCGTCAAACGTGTGACAGGCGCCGCACACGGCTGTCGCCTTGGCTTCGCCAGCAGCCAGATCAGGCTTGGCGGCTTTGGTTTCCGAGGCTTGGGCCAGGCCCGACAGGGTCAGGGCCACTGAGGCGAAGGCGATCAGGTTCAAAAAACGCTTCATGGCGGTCAGACGGTTAGGGTTGTATTTGGGCAAACACAGAAGATTTTACAATGCCCCATGACCCGCCAAACGCCCCCTCGCTCAAGTCGCCCCGCTCGCAAGACAAATCTTGACCCTAATCAGGGCGCGGACGCGGCCAAAGTCCCCCATCCCCAGACAAATCCCGAGAAGGAAGCGTTGGCCTGGGCCCACAGTGCCCGATTCCTGACCACGGCGGCGCAACTGAATCAGCTCCCCGCCTCTGAATTGCCGGAAGTGGCATTTGTGGGTCGCTCCAACGCCGGCAAATCCACCGCTATCAACACGATCGCGCAGCAGCGGCAATTGGCTTTTGCCTCCAAAACCCCGGGGCGCACGCAGCACATCAACCTGTTCAATCTAGGCCCCAAGGCCGCGCCCAACCAGATCTGGGCCGACTTGCCCGGCTACGGCTATGCCGCCGTGGAACGCAATGCCAAACTGCGTTGGCAAGAAGTGATGGCCAGTTACCTGGAGTTGCGTCGCAACCTCACGGGCGTGGTCCACATGGTCGATTCACGCCACGGGTTCACCGAACTCGACCGCCAGTTGCTTGAATTTGTAAGCCCCCGTGTGCGCAACGGCGAGGTCAAGCTGTTGGTATTGCTGACCAAGGCGGACAAGCTCAACCGCAAAGAAGCAGCCGAGTCGATGCGCCAAGCGCAGGAAGTGCTGGCCGACATCGTGACCGATGAATCGGATGTCGGATTGGTGCTGTTTTCCGCGCTCAAGAAGGTGGGCGTGGGGGATGTGGCGCAAGCCCTTCAGGAGTGGGCGGCCACCGACGAGTTCGCTCAGGCCGAGGCGGCGGCGCAATTGGCTGCCTTGCCCCCTGAGCCCGAGGAATAGTCCGACGGAAAAAGGCCTCAGGCCCCAGTCAGACGCTCCAGCGCTTCCTGATACTTGGCGGCCGTTTTTTCAATCACTTCCTGAGGCAAGGCTGGCGACGGCGCGGTCTTGTCCCAGGGCTTGCCGTTGACGGTGGCCTGCTCCAGCCAGTCACGCACAAACTGCTTGTCATAGCTGGGCGGATTGCTGCCTTCTGCATAGCCTTCCACAGGCCAGAAACGCGACGAATCGGGTGTCAGCACCTCGTCCATCACAGTCAGGGTGCCCTTCTCGTCGAGGCCAAACTCGAACTTGGTGTCAGCAATGATGATGCCCTTGGTCAGCGCGTAATCGGCCGCCTTCTTGTAGAGCTTGATTGCCAGATCGCGCACCTTGGCGGCCATGTCCGCGCCGATGATCTCGCTCATCTTGTCAAACGAGATGTTTTCATCGTGCTCGCCCACTTCAGCCTTGGTCGCGGGCGTGAAGATGGGCTCGGGCAGCTTGGACGCATTCTTCAAGCCGGCAGGCAGTTTCACACCACACACCTCGCCGTTTTGCTGATACTCCTTCCAGCCAGACCCGGCCAAGTAGCCGCGCACCACGGCCTCGACTGGCAAGGGCTTGAGCTTCTTGACCAGCATCGCACGGCCTTCCACCTGGGCGCGCTCTTCGGGCGACACCACGCTGACCGGGTCTTCGCCCGTCAGATGATTGGGCGCTACATCCTTGAGCAATTCAAACCAGAACAGCGCCATCTTGGTCAGCAAGGCGCCCTTGCCCGGAATGGGCTCGCCCATGATCACGTCAAAGGCGCTGATGCGATCAGATGCCACCATCAGGATGCGGTCGTTGCCCACTGCATAGTTGTCACGCACCTTGCCACGGGCCAGCAAAGGCAAGGATTTCAAAGCAGAGGTATGCAGCGCAGAAGTCATGGCGAATCTCGAACGACGAAAAACAATATTGTGCCTCGCTGACCGAGCGGGCCAACAAGGGTCTGAAAGCGAAAAAGCCGGCCAGACTTTCGTCCGCACCGGCTTCGATCGCGTCAACGCAATCAGGCGACGACTTGGGCCAGTTTGCCAGCGGCGTACAACGAGGCCATTTCGCTCAGCGACACGGCCTTGATCTTGCTGCCTTGGCCTTCGCAGCCGAATTCCATGTAGCGCTGCTTGCAGATCTGCTTGGCGGCTTCACGGGCGGGCTTGAGCCATTCGCGGGCATCAAACTTGTCGGGGTTTTCGAACAAGAACTTGCGCACCGCACCGGTCATCGCCAAACGGATGTCGGTGTCGATGTTGATCTTGCGCACGCCGTACTTGATGGCTTCCTGGATTTCTTCCACGGGCACGCCGTAGGTTTCCTTCATCTTGCCACCGTACTGGTTGATGATGGCCAGCAGGTCTTGAGGCACCGAAGACGAACCATGCATCACCAGATGGGTGTTGGGGATACGCGCATGGATTTCCTTGACACGGCTGATGGCCAAGATGTCACCCGTGGGCTTGCGCGAGAACTTGTAAGCCCCGTGGCTGGTGCCGATGGCGATCGCCAGGGCGTCCAGTTGGGTGGCCTTCACGAAGGTGGCGGCTTCTTCGGGATCGGTCAGCATCTGGCTGTGGTCCAGCTTGCCGGCGGCACCGATGCCATCTTCTTCGCCCGCGTCACCGGTCTCCAGGTTACCCAGGCAACCCAGTTCGCCTTCCACGGTCACGCCCACTTTGTGCGCCATCTCAACGACCTTGCGGGTCACGTCGACGTTGTAGTCGAAACTGGACGGCGTCTTGCCATCTTCCATCAAAGACCCGTCCATCATCACCGAGCCAAAGCCCAGGTCGATGGCGCCTTGACAGACCTTGGGGCTGGTGCCGTGATCCTGGTGCATCACCAGAGGGATATGCGGGTAGGCCTCTACGGCAGCCTGGATCAGGTGCTTGATGAACGACTCACCGGCGTACTTACGAGCACCGGCCGAGGCTTGCAGGATCACGGGAGCGCCGACTTCATCTGCTGCGGCCATCACGGCTTGAACCTGCTCGAGGTTGTTCACGTTGAAAGCTGGAATGCCGTAGTTGTTTTCGGCAGCGTGGTCCAGCAGCTGGCGCATCGAGACGAGTGGCATGGGAACCCCCAGGGAAAGGATGGTTGAAAAACAAGACTGGGCGGGATTCTACCGACCGAATCGCATTTCGTCCCCCCCAAGGCTCGTGCTCGGTGCGCATGCATGTGGCTTGCCTTGTGTCAAAGATCACACGCCGGCATCCCCCCTGAATGCGCCATATCTACCCGTCAAAGTATTGCGGCGGGCGTCTTTTTTTTCATATATTTCATCTGCCCATCAAATTTGGCATCAACAATTCCAGCCAAATCATTCAATTCAGGCCCGTTTATCCGTCCGCATTCAAGGTGGATTGTCATCCCTATGAATTTGCCAGTTGGATCTCCCTCGCCTGAAGAGGTTCAAGCCGCTGTCGCCGAGAATATCGACCGAGAGAGATTTCGGTTGCTTCTGTCGGCCTCCAGGCCCTCGACGATCATGGCCACGGTATTTGCCTTGGTGGCGGCCCTGTTTTTCTATCAACGGATCGGGCAGGCCACCATCATCGCGTGGTTGATACTCAAAATTGGCATCGCCCTGATTCGAATGTGGCATCAGCGTCAGCACGCCTTTGCCCCGCGCAATCAGCCCGCCCCCAGTTGGATCCGCCACACAGGCTGGCTGCTCATGCTGGATGGCACGATTTGGGGCGCGGCTGGCCTGGCTGCGCTGTGGGGGCACGACAGCAGCACCTTGATGATCGCGCTGAGCCTGGCGGGAATCGCCACCATGGCCACCTTCACGCTGCAGGCCCACTGGCCTTACGTGGTGGCCTATTGCCTGCCGATGATGTTGCCCGCCATCGCGGTCACGGCCCTGCAACAAGACCCGTTTGGGCTTTATGTGAGTGCCAGCCTGATCCTCTTCACGGCCTGTTTGCTGACCGTGTCCCGGCAATCTGAAAAACGAATGAAGGAATTACTGAGGCTTCGCTTCATTAATGCTGACCTAGCTCAAGACCGGGAATATGCGCTGAATTTGGCTCAGCAGCAAATGGTCGAAAAAAGTCAATTCCTGGCCACCATGAGCCACGAATTACGAACACCGTTACACGGCATGCTGGGTTTGACCCAATTACTGCAAAACAGCCCTTTGCCCGACGCCGATTTGAGTCGGCTCAAACTGATCAGCCGCTCGGGTGAACACCTTTTGCAGGTGGTCAACAATATCCTTGATTTCACGCGCATCGAAGCCGGTCACCTTGAAACAGAATGCCGCGAGTTTGAATTGCGTGCCGTGCTGACTGATGTGGTCGCCCTCAACACCATCACGGCGCAAAACAAACACCTCGGGCTGCATTTGGACCTGCAACTGCCCGAGCCCTGCTGGGTGATGGGCGATGCCGCGCGCCTTCGGCAGATTTTGCTGAATTTGATCAGCAACGCCGTGAAGTTCACCCATCACGGCGAGGTGCGCGTCACAGCCCAACGCAACCCGACGAACTCGCAAGAAGGCGAGCACATCGTGATCCGCGTCGCCGACACTGGCATTGGGATCGCCACACAAGACATCGAACGGATCTTCACCCCATTCCGACGCATCGACCACGCCGAATTGCATCGCTTCGATGGCTCCGGTTTGGGCTTGACCATTTCGCGCGCGATGGCGCATGCCATGCACGGCGACATCACGTGCGTGAGCCGCTGTGGGGAGGGCTCTACTTTTGAGTTGACGCTACCCTTGCCCCCAACCGAGCCTCAACCAACGCGGGAGACGACAACCGTTGCTGACACAGGGGCCTCGCCCCTGGCCTTGCATGGCAAGGTGATTCTGGCTGAAGACAATGAAGTCAACGCGATGATTGTCGAAGCCCTGCTGCGGCGCCATGGCCTGGATGTCGACCATCGCTCTGACGGGCAAGCCGTGATCGAGGCGGTGTGCAGTGGCCACATTCGTCCCGACTTGATCCTGATGGACTGCCTGATGCCGGCTCTCGATGGCTACGAGGCGACGCGGTTGATTCGCGCCGATGAACAGACGCGCCAGCTGCCCCGTGTGCCGATCGTGGCCCTGACCGCCAGCGCCTTGAGCGAAGACCACGACCGATGCCTGTCTGCTGGCATGGATGGCTACCTCTCCAAACCCTTCACGGAAGACCAGTTGATCGCCACGTTGGCCGCCTACCTGCCTGCCATGCGGGCGCGCCTCGAAACCCGCGCGCCCCTGCCGGCGACCTGCTGAGGTCAGCGCACCTCGCAAACCTTGAGCATGTTCGTGCCGCCGGGGTGGCCCATAGGTTCGCCGCAGGTGATGGCATAGGTGTCGCCCGGCCGAAGCACCCCCGAGTTGACCAGCAAGGCCTCGGCCTGTTTGAGCGCCTCATCGCGGTCCGAATAGCTGGGGATCAGCAAGGGCAAGACATTGCGATACAGCGCCATCTTGCGCATCGAAATCGGTTGGGCCGTCAAACCAAAGATCGGTACATGGATCTTGTGTCGGCTCATCCACAAGGCCGTTGAACCAGACTCGGTCAAGGCAATGATGGCCTTGCACCCCAGGTGATGCGCAGTGAACAAGGCCCCCATCGCGATCGACTGGTCGATGCGAGCAAAGCGCTTGTTGGTGAAGTCCGCATCCAGCGAGACCTCTTCAGCTCGCTCTGCCTCTGACGCAATGGCGGCCATTTGCTCCACCGTCTCGATGGGGTATTTGCCCGCTGCGGTTTCGGCGCTCAGCATCACTGCGTCGGTGCCGTCCAGCACTGCATTGGCCACGTCCGACACCTCGGCACGCGTGGGCACCGGATTGACGATCATCGACTCCATCATCTGGGTTGCCGTGATCACCACCTTGTCCATCTCACGCGCCAGTTTGATCATGCGCTTTTGCAAAGCCGGCACCGCCGCATTGCCCACCTCGACGGCCAAATCGCCTCGCGCCACCATGATGCCGTCTGAGGCCCGCAGGATGCTTTCCAGGTTCGGAATGGCTTCCGTGCGCTCGATCTTCGCGATCAAGGCGGGCCGATGCTTCCAGGGCTCGCCTGCCACATTGGCCAGTTGCCGAGCCATTTCCATGTCGGTGGCGTTCTTGGGAAACGACACCGCGATGTAATCGCACTGGAAGCTGGCTGCCGTTTTGATGTCTTCCATGTCCTTGGCGGTCAACGCAGGTGCGGTCAATCCGCCGCCTTGTTTGTTGATGCCTTTGTTATTGGACAGCTCGCCCCCAATCTTGACCACCGTGTGAACAGCCTCGCCTTTCACGGCGTCCACCGTCAGCACGATCAGGCCGTCGTTGAGCAGCAGGACATCACCGGGCCTCACGTCACGAGGCAGCTCCTTGTAGTCCAGGCCCACGCCATGTAGATCCCCCAATTCGGTCCGACTGGCGTCCAGCACAAAAGGCTGTCCAGACTCCAGCATCACCTTGCCTTCGGCAAATTTCCCCACACGAATCTTGGGCCCTTGCAGATCGGCCATGATGGCGACCACTTTCCCAACCCGACGTGCGGCCTCCCGAACCAGCTCGGCCCGGTCGATGTGATCTTGCGCTTTGCCATGCGAGAAGTTCAGCCGGACCACGTCCACACCGGCGCGCAACATGCGTTCCAGCACGTCCAGGGTGGATGAAGCAGGGCCCAGGGTGGCGACGATCTTGGTAGCGCGCGGCATGGTGTCTTCTCAGCGTTGAATGTCAATGGGATGCATCACAGTGTCACACCAAACCCATCCCTTGCAAGCCGTGAAAAGCTGGGGACTTCCAACTTGTCGTCGCGCTGCATCAACATTACGACACAACACAAAAATGTAAAGTCGTCGTAATATGCATTCATGAGTGATCTGGGACCACTGCCAACCGCCAAAAGCCTCATCCAAAGCCTGTTGCTGGCCGCAGATGAGCGTGCGTATCCGGCACGTCAACTGGTGTCTGCCTGTGCGCTGTTCGGGCTCACCGAAAACAACGTCCGCGTGGCACTGGTTCGTCTGCAAAGTGAAGGCATCCTCGCGGCCGAAGGGCGTGGTCACTACCGTTTGGGCCCCGCCGCACGGGGCCTGGCGCAAGAGGTGTCGGCCTGGCGCCAGATCGAATCCCGCATCCGCCCCTGGGACGACGGCTATGTGGTGGTCCACTGTGCCGGCCTGGGGCGAAGCGATCGGAGCGCCCTGCACAAACGACAGCAGGCCCTCAACCTCAATGGGTTCGCTGAGCTCGACAAAGGGCTCTACATCCGCCCGGACAACCTCGCCGGCGGCATTGATGATCTGCGGGGGCGGCTCTACAAATTGGGGCTCGAAGAGCAAGCGCTGGTCTTTCGGGCGCAGCAATTTGGTAGCCACTTCCCGGCGCGCATCAAAAACCTGTGGCAGCAATCCGTAATCAATCAGCGCTATCGCAGCGTCCAAAAGCGATTGGATGAATGGCTGGCACGCGCCGATCAACTCCCGCCGGATCAAGCCGCACGCGAGGCGTTCCTGCTCGGGCGCCCTGCCATCCGTTGCGTCGTCTACGACCCCTTGCTGCCAGCAGGGATGGTCGACACCGATGCTCGCCAGTCGTGCTTTGAGTCCGTCCGGCGCTTCGATTCGGCTGGGCGCGCCCTGTGGTGGCAGTTCTTCCAGTTCGGCGTCGAAGCCCCCACACACCAGGCGGCCTGATCATGTCTTGTCGCACGATCGTCTTCTCCCACGCCAACAGCTTCCCCGCCAGCACGTATCGGTCGCTGTTCAGGGTCTGGGAGGCTGCCGGCTTCGACGTCCATGCCATCGACAAGTTCGGGCATGACCCCCGTTACCCTGTCACCGCCGACTGGCCTCATCTGGTGGAGCAGTTGCGCGACTTTGTCGAACGGCAGGTGGGGCGCCCTGCGTATTTGATTGGGCACTCGCTCGGTGGCTATTTGAGCCTGATGCTCGCCAGCCGGCACCCCGACTTGGCCCAGGGTTTGATCTTGCTCGATTCGCCGATCCTGTCCGGCTGGAAGGCTGCCTCCCTGGGAATGCTCAAAGCGCTCGGCGGCATCGACCGAGTCATGCCTTCTGGTGTCTCGGCTCAACGCTGCCATCGTTGGCCTGATCTCGAATCTGCACGCCTGCATTTCACGGTCAAACCCAAGTTCGCCGCCTTCAGCCCCTCGGTTCTCGCGGCTTATGTCGAGGAAGGCACCGCCCCCGACTCTGACACGCAGGTCAGACGTCTGAGTTTCGACCGCGACATCGAAACCGCGATCTACCGAACCTTGCCCCACAAACTCGTACAAGAACTGCGACGTCATCCCGTTCGATGCCCTTCTGCCTTCATTGGCGGCACCCGCTCACATGAAGTTCGATCCATCGGCCTGTCAGCCACCCGGCGACTGGTAGGTGATCGCGTCAGTTGGGTTCAAGGCAGTCACCTGTTCCCGATGGAGCATCCCCAACAAACCGCACAGGAAGTCCTTCAGTGGCTCCAGCGGTTCGCGTCTTGAGTGGATGGAACTCATGCACCCGTCCGAGCCCGCCATCCCCTTTGTCACGGTCACCAACTGGATCCGTGCGGCAGCGCAGTGCGGGCTGGATCTGGCCTCCATGCTGAGTGAAGAAGGCATCGACCTGTCTCGACTCCATCCTGAAACGGCGACGATTCAACGCGAGGCCATGCAACGAATCATGACGCGGTGCGTGGATGAAACCCGCCAGCTGGCCCGTGGTCAACACTTCCCGATTGTCCTGGGGGAATCCTTCGCGTTTGAATACCTCTCCGACATCGAAACCTTCATCACCACCAGTGCCACGCTGCGCGAAGCCACTCGGTCACTCGAGTGGATCCCGCCCATGGTGAACCCGTTCATGGCGTTCTCCTTGGCCGAGCATGGCCACCAGGCACGCATCGTCCTGCAATACAACCATCCTGACGCAAGCCCGGGCCGCACCTGGCACTTCACCGAAGCTGTCTTCACCACCACGGTCAAATTCAGCCGGATGCTGCTTGGCCCCGACGCTTTTTCTGGCCGAGTCACGCTGCGGCATGCCCCCCACCAGGATTCCGCCACCTTGGAGCGGTTCTTTCAAGTTCCCGTCGAGTACAACGCCGAGGTCGACGCACTCTGGTTCGAGCGAAGCATGCTGGACCGCCCGCTGCGGGGCGCCTTCCCGTCTCTGCACCAAATGGCTGCCGAACGAGTCGCCCAACAGCTCGCCCAGCGCAACCAGGCCGGCATCTCAGACTCGGTTGAGTCCACCTTGTCGCAGCAGATCTTTGACCTGTTGCTGAACCAACCCCAGCTGCTTGGGCAAGGCTTGGAAGCGTTGGCGCAGACCATGGGGGTCCACGCGCGCACCCTGCAACGCCGCCTGAAAGACTCGGGAGACAGCCACTCGGCCATCCTGGATCGGGTTCGCTTTCAATTGGCCCAGCGCTGGTTGCCCGACGAGCAACACAGCATCGAAGACATCAGCGAGCGATTGGGATTTTCCGACCGCCGCAGCTTCACGCAGGCATTCCTACGCTGGTCTGGCCAGACACCCAGCCGCTTCCGCCGCGGGCAAGCCTGAGCCTCGCTCGTGTTTCCCCTCATCGCCATTGTCGCGAAAATTACCTTTTTGTCGTCTTCGTACATAGTCCTTCGGACGTCGCCTCTCTACAGTCCATCCCCAGGATGGCCGAATTGTTCTGTATCAAGTTTGGCCGGCCGGAGGCAACATGACGACAACATCCATCACCCCACCGCCCATCATCCCCCGCGAGAAGCTCGACTTCGACCTACAAGGCGGCATCCCCCGCTTCTGGCTGAATGGCGATCCCTTCAAGACTCGTTTCTTTGACGCCCTTTCCACGCTATTCCCGGTCGGGGAGCGCTTCTTCATCACCTGCGTGCGCGATTTCAAAGATCGGATCACCGACCCCAAGGTGCTGCAAGACATCAAGGATTTCACACGGCAAGAGGGCCAGCACAGCATGGTTCACACGTTGTACAACAACCGGCTCAAAGCCCAGGGCGTGGATGTCGACGCCATCCTGAAAGGCCAGGAAAAGCGCCTCTTCGGCATCATCCGCAAGCACACCCGCCGCGAATTCACCCTCGGCATCACAGCTGCGTCCGAGCACATCACCGCCATCATGGCCGACTGTTTTGTTGAGCGGCCTGAGATTTTCGCCGGCGCCGATGAACGCATCCGCGCGCTATACGTCTGGCACGCCATGGAAGAAATGGAGCACAAGGCCGTTGCCTTCGATGTCCTGCGTGATTACGCCAAGGGCAGCTACAGCAACCGTATCCGCTCCATGCTGCTCGTCACAGCGCTCTTCCCGTACCACACCTTCCGCATCATGGCGCACATGCTGAAAGTCGACGGTTTCTCACGTTGGCAGCGCACCAAGATCTGGGCCAAGGGCTTGTGGTGGCTCTACAAGCCCGGCGGGGTCTTCCTGCCCATGACCGCGAAGTACTTCTCCTACCTCAAACCCGGTTTCCACCCCTGGCAGGATCCGGTTGTGCCCAGCTACGAACCGTGGGTGCGTTACCTGACTGAAAGCGGCGACCCGATCGAAGCTGGCAACCGACTGCACGCCGATCACGCTCCAACTTGATTTTCTCCACGTCACCGAGTGACACCCGCCCAAACAAAACGGCCAGCAACTGCTGACCGTTTCCAGGGCTTCAAGGCCACCAGCGCAAGCCGGTGGCTTTTTTTTAGCCAGCCGCGCGTTTGCTGAGAATCTCGAACGCTGGCAGGGTCTTACCCTCCAGCACCTCCAGGAACGCACCGCCTCCCGTCGAGATGTAGCCCACGTCCTTTTCGATCCCGTACTTCGCGATCGCCGCCAAGGTATCACCGCCCCCGGCGATGCTGAAGGCGCTGGATTCTGCAATTGCCCGCGCAATCGTTTCCGTCCCCTTGGCAAAGGGGTCAAATTCAAACACGCCCACCGGTCCGTTCCAAACAATCGTCCCCGCAGCCTTCAACTGCGCCGCCAACTTGGCGGCCGTCTTCGGCCCGATATCCAGAATCAGGTCATCATCGGACACCTCATTGGCGGCCTTCACCGTAGCAGGTGCGTCCGCCGAGAAAGTCTTGGCCACTACCACGTCCTCGGGAATAGGCACTTCGGCCCCACGCGCCTTCATGGCCTCGATCACGGCGGTAGCCTCTCCCAGTAGATCCGGCTCCGCCAAAGACTTGCCGATCTTCAAGCCGGCTGCCAGCATGAAGGTGTTGGCAATGCCGCCGCCCACAATCAAGCCATCCACGTTCTTCGCCAGCGACTGCAGAATCGTCAGCTTGGTGGACACCTTGGATCCCGCCACGATGGCCACCAGGGGGCGCTTGGGCGCTTCCAAGGCCTTATTGATGGCATCGATCTCCGCAGCCAGCAACGGGCCTGCACAAGCAATCTTGGCAAATTGAGCGATCCCGTAAGTGGTGCCCTCCGCCCGGTGTGCGGTCCCGAATGCGTCATGGACAAAGATGTCGCACAACGCCGCCATCTTGCGAGCCAATTCTTCGCTGTTCTTCTTTTCACCTTTGTTGAGGCGGCAATTTTCTAGCAACACCACCCCACCCGGCTGGACGCTGACGCCATCCACCCAGTTGCTCACCAGCTTGACATCCCGCCCCAGCAACTCGCCCAGCCGCGTGGCCACCGGCGCCAAGGAGTCTTCTGGTTTGAATTCGCCCTCCGTCGGGCGCCCCAGGTGCGAAGTCACCATCACAGCCCCACCGGCTTTCAGCGCCATTTCGATCGCCGGAACCGACGCACGGATGCGCGTGTCTTCAGTGATGTTGCCAGCGTCATCCTGAGGAACGTTCAGGTCGGCGCGAATGAACACGCGCTGATTTGCTACTTTGCCTTGCGCAATCAGATCTTCTAGACGGAGGATATTCATGGGTATAGGTCCAAATTGAAACTCGCGAGATGCGACATTGTAGGGACTCGCCGCATCAAACCCACGCAACCCGATCATCCAGCCAGCAGAAGCGGCCCCATTGCGGGGCCGCAGCAATTTCCCGATGCACTACCGTGGTTTTCTTCCGAGCTCGTGACTACCTTAGGGCTCAATGCCCCTTCTTGTCTGCGCTCCCGCTCGTATCGCCTGTGGAGTCGTCTGCCGAATCATCTGAAGACGAATCGTCTTCAGAATTCTTACGCTTCTTAGCAGCTGGCTGACTGGGTGGCGGCACCGGTATCACAGGCTTGATGCCGTCGAGCTTGTTTTCCCGCATGTACTCGTCCATCTCCCGCCACCCCTCGTACATGCCGGTCTTATCCGCCTTGGGGTTCAGCGTATAGCAATCCTCAATGGCCCGCATGGCCTGCCGACAAGCTCCGCCCACCGCTTTCGACTCCTCCAACTGCCGCTCCGCGGCTTTCTTCGGCGTCTCGATCCCCAACTGATCGCACCCCACCAATGCGAACGGCGCCATCAAACAAACGAGACTGATGACATGACGCCCGCAGCGTCGCACAAACAGGGAGGTGGTCAATTGAGAGGACATCATGCAATCCTTGGCACCAGGAAACCGAGAAACAACTACTCGGAATATCGTCCACCTAGATTCCATCTTGAGAAAAGAATGGGGGCCAAAGCCCCCATTCTTTCTGTGCATTTGCTCAATCAATGAATCAAACGCTCGTCATCCTCAACGAACAACTCATCCAGAATCAACACATCCGGCTCTTTGCCAAGACTCCAGAAAAGCATCAATACAATGATCTTAAGATCCTCAAGGTCGACGGGATCACCAGGCACCGCCATCACGCGATCCAACACGATTTCGCGTTGTCCGGGCGTCAAGACGCCCGCGGAAGACAGGAATTGCAGAAAACCCAAGGCCTTGAGGCCCAGATGATCAATCTCGCTCGCCGAATAGACTCGAACCGAATCCAAGGACTGCTCTCGCACCACTTCGGCGGACAAGGCATGCAAGCCACTCAACCAACTCAGGGCGTCATTGATCTCATCCGTTTCGAAGCCTACGGCCGATAGCTTTTTGGCCAACATCCCAGCCTCCGGACAAGCATCCGGACGCCAGTAGTGCTCATACAGATAGACAAGTACATCAAACATAGAAGCACTATACAGCAGAGCGGAAACGGCAGGGGACGCCACCCCCTGAACGACCAACCGATCCGCGGGGGATAGCGTATGTATGCGTCCGGTGAAGGCTGAAGCGCCGTAAGCGTCCGGCGAACGCATGTTGACAGCCCAGCAACTGGCCGAGATCAGGCCGCCGCAGGTACCCAGCGATGCGGCAGCAACTCGCCAATCTGACTTGCCCTGTGCGTTGGCAAGCGTCGCAACACATCGCGCAAATAGGCATGCGGATCGTGCCCGTTGAGCTTGGCCGACTGGATCAGGCTCATGATGGCGGCCGCACGCAGGCCTGCCAGCAGCGAGCCCGCAAACAGCCAGTTCTTGCGACCAATGGCAATGGGCCTCATCTGGTTCTCGATCCAGTTGTTGTCGATGGGCAACCAGCGTTGCACTTGCTGGTTGAATCTGGGCTTACCGCCTCATGCGTGGATTGGTTGCGCAACCAGCCTCACGCCAAGCGCCGCGCAAACCTTACTAATCGTGTCAAAGCGCGGCTGAGAATCAGCCCTCAAGGCCTTGTACAGTGCCTCGCGTGCAATGCCTGATGCCTTGGCAATCTCAGTCATACCGCGCGCTCTTGCTATATCGCCCAGGGCAGCAGCAAGCAAGGCTGGATCGTTAGCATCCAAGATATCCGTCAAGTAAGCCGCAATGGCTTCTTCAGAGTCCAGGTATGGCGCTGCATCAAACTCAGGCAGTTCGCTCACATTGGTGCGTTTGGTCATGTCTTACTCCTCAATCCAATGTCTTTGCCAAGGCCTTGGCCTTCCGTATGTCTGCCGCCTGGCTCTTCTTAGAACCACCAGCCAACAACACAATCACTTCGCTACCGCGCTGAACAAAATACACACGCCAACCGGCGCCCACGTGTATACGCAACTCAGAGACACCATCCCCAACTGGCGCGACGTCACCCGCCAAGCCAAACGACAATCTGCGGATGCGCGCCGCAACGATCGCTTTGACCTTGGCGTCAGGCAAGCCGTCCATCCATCGCGAAAAATCTGGGAGCGCCTTTACGGAAATCATATGATGAGTGTAATCATTCGATTACAAAAGTCAAGCCCCCTCTCGCGCCCCTCAATTGAGGCGGTTCCCGTGAACTTCGGTCGCCACAGCGCCCAAAATTTCAAATTCAACAAATTTAGGAAGTTAGGCATCATGGCTTGGCAGCAGGAAATTCGGACATATGGCCTGCAAGCCAATGTCCATGCGACCTCCAGGCTTGAGGGCACTTTCGAGTTAGGGATCATGGACATGATCCCTAATCACTGACATTCCATCGACTTGATCCCTATATTGCAGTTAGGCTTTTC
>JAGWLR010000131.1 GCA_028864885.1 Burkholderiales bacterium
ACCAAGGGTCCAACATGCCATGGGTGAACACGAAATAAGGCGTGGCTGTGCCCCTCAACGCCCGCCAGACCCCATGCACATGGTATTGCCAGATGCCATTGACGATCACCGCGTCATACCGATGAGCATTCGCTTTCAACCAAGGCACGAGACGCGGTGAATAGGCATAGGCACCGATCCAGGTCGGCCCCATGGCATGACACGGCAAGGGGAAGGACTTCACCCAGGGATCATCAGGTTTGTCCAGGGTCAGCACCTCAACCACATGCCCTTTGCGCTGATTCACGGCCGACAGTTGCTTGATGCCCTCAATCGGGCCGCCCTTCTTGGGGTTGACCGACGAGATGCAATGAAGAATTCGAAATGCCATTTTTGAGACCTTACTGCGCCGCTTCACGGTATCCTGCCCGGTCATAGCCATGACGAGCACAATCCGGACAAACTTTTGACACGGGCTGAGCCCCTGCGAACTCTTGCAGGAAAGCGCCCCCTTGCCACCAATGGCCATCTTTTGCGCCAAAGCGCAAACATTGGGTGCAAACTGGCACGCCACCGCTCAAGGCCACAAAGCGCTTGGCCAATACGCTGCGCCTGAACTGAATGTGGCTGACCACGACCACCGTCAATGAAAAGCACGCCATGCGATTGGCCGCATTCACAATCCAAATCCACGCGTGCGAATACTGGTGTCCAGTCAATCGATCCACACCCATCCAGGCCACAGTGGCTGCCAGCACCAGCCACACGCCCCCCACCCGGCCGAAGAACGTGGTGGCCAATCCAATCGGGATGGCATAGAGCAGAAACACCGAGACTTCATACCCGGTGGCGTAATCCACCCATCCCGCAGCCGCCAGCGCAAGAAGCACCAACATCGCTTTGACCCAGGGCAACTGACGAGAGTCGGGTTTCCATGTGCGAAGTAAGCTGACCATGCACCCATGGTGCGCGCGCTGTGTGGCGCCCTGCTGTAAGCCATGATCCGAACGGATCATGCCCCCCCTGAATCGATCACCAGCGTGAGCGGTGATCCTCCGTCACCCCCACGAGCCGTTCGACTGCGCGAGGCACCGCAGAGGGCTCGGCCTTGACCCAGCCATGGAAGGTGCCGATCGGCTGAATGTAGTAACTGGCCGCGATCAGCAGATTGCGATTTTGCTGGCGCGCGCCTTCTGGTTCAAACGACAGGTCCAACAAACCATCGTCAGTCCAGACCCGCCAGGGGTGCAAGGGCTGATCGGCTTGATACTCAAAGTGCGCACGCGACAAGGGGATCAGTTGTCCGTCCAGCCACAGGGCGTTTTCGTTGGATCCGAAATAGCCATCCTGCAAATTAAAGCCGACCTCAGGGCTTTGCGCGCAGGCCCAGCGCCACGCGGTGTCGCGCGCCAGCAGGCCATTCGAGCTATCCAGACACCCCACCGCACCACGCAAGGAAAATCGCTGGCCCTTGGCCTTCAGCCAGCCATCGACCACCAAGGCGGGGGACTTTTGCGTGGCGTGCGAAAGCCCACCTTCAATCGGGCCGACCGCGAGCAAGAAGGGCGTTGAGGCAGGCCAGGACAAATGCGCCTGCATGTCGATCCCGCCAGCCTGAACGCGAACCTGCAAGGTCTCGTCTACCGCCTGGATGGACAGGCTCGAACCGAACGAACGGAACCAAGAGCGCGACGCCTTGACCGGCTCATTTGAAACTCCACCCTGCAGCCCCCGCAGCCCATCGGCGCTCCAGTCGGCCAAGAGCTTGCGCTGGCGTCGATCAAAGACATAGGCAAATGCCGTCTGACACCAGCCCACATCCACAATCGCCAACCCAATGAACAGTTCATCGCAACCGATGCCGACATATTGCCAACGCTTGTGGTGCCAGCGCCGCCACAGCCAGCTCTTGGACTGCAAAGCGGCCAGAGGCGACCAATCGAGCCGCTCGATCACGCCGGCATAACGCCCATGACGGGCTTGCCCAGAATCAACCAATGAAGCAGGAGGGGGAGGAAGCGAAGACATCATGCGGCTTGTTGCGTCACCTGCATGAGCTGCTGCTTGCGCCATTGCGCTGGCGCCACGCCGGTCCAGCTCCGAAAGGCTCGGGTGAACGCGCTTTGCTCTGAATACCCCAACAGCAAAGCCATTTCGACCAGATCCAGCGAGGAATCCAGCAAATAGCTCTTAGCCAACTGAAACCGGGTCTCGTCCAGCAGGCTTTGGAAGCTCATGCCATGCTCGGCCAAGCGTCGCTGCAGGCTGCGGGGACTGGTGTGATGCACGGCCGACAAATTGGCCAGGGTGGCGCGGCCTTCCCGAATCAGGGTGATCAAGGCCCGTCGCCACGCTTCCACTGCGGCGGGCACCGCGGACACCCGGTTCAACAATTCTTGCGCCTGGCGGTCCAGATCGGCCAGCATGGCGGGATCGACCTTGCGGACCGGTAAAGCCAGATAGGCGGCATCAATCACCAGACGCGTCACAGGCTGATCGAACCGAACCTCACCACCAAAAAAATCCTGATACGGGGTGATGTCAGCGGGCCGCGGGTTGACGAAGGCGACCTCCCGCACCGGCCAGTATCGACCGGTGAGATCACGCGCCAATTGCACGAGGGACGCGATCCCCGTCTCGTCAACCAAAGCGCCAGGTTTGCCGCGCGACACGCCCCACTCGACACACACGCCATGCTCGGTCACATGCAGCTCCGCCAAGTTGGCGTCATACACCGAGGCGTGGTAGCGCTCCAGGCGCAACAAGGCGTCGGCCAGGGTCTCGCAAGCCAGGGCCACATAGCCTACCACCCCGAAGTGCCGCGGGCTGATCTTCTCGGCAATCCTCAAGCCCAGGGCTGGCCGCCCATCGATGGCCTGCACCTTCAACAACATCGCTTGCCACACAGGCATGGACACGAAGTGCTCTTGCAACGACGGCGCTGGCCCCAGCAAGCGCTCGGCCTCCAGGCCCTCACCTTGCAGGTACTCGTAGAGCAACTGGACGTAAGAAGCAGCGACACGTGTGACAACCATAGCCGTCCATCATGCTCCGGTGAGAGGCCGCTGACATCAGGACATCACGCGAGGCCCGGGCCGTCAGTTTGGCGGGATACGTCAAGAATCTCAACCCCAGATCCGGTCAGATCGCTCGGAAAATCGCCCCCAACTGTCCGAATCTCACACCCATCAGCAGGAAGCCGCCCTTTCTGCCCGGGCCGCCCCGCCAGGCCGGATAATGGCGGCCATGCATCCTCAAGCCCTACTCGACCTGACCAGCACCCTGCTGAAAGAGGTCCTCAAATTCGAATTTGCCGCCGACCAGGTGGTGTCTACCTTTTTCCGCCTCAACCGGAACCTGGGATCGCGCGAGCGCCACACCCTGGCTGAAACCACCTACACCGTGTTGCGCCAGCGCCTGCTGCTGCAGAATCTGGCGCAATCTGGCAAGGGCCCGATGGAGCGGCGCCTGGCCATTCTGGCGTGGCAAGGGCAGCCCAATTTTTTGAAATCGGCGCTGACGGCCGATGAGCAGACCTGGCTGGAACACAGCCTCGCCATCGACCGCAGTACCTTGCCAGACAAGCTGCGACATAACCTGCCCGACTGGCTGGCCAACCCCTTGCGCGAGCAACTGGGGGACGAAGAATTCTGGTCTTTGGTTGAGAGCCTGAACCAGTCGGCGCCGCTGGATTTGCGCGTCAACACCTTCAAAGCCAAACGCGAGGCCGTGCTCACAGCCCTGGCTGAAGCGAAGATTCCTGCTCAGCCCACCCCTTATTCGCCCACGGGCATCCGGGTCGAGGGCAAGCCGGCGCTGCAAAAGTTGGACGTGTTCACCAGCGGACAAGTCGAAGTTCAGGACGAAGGCAGCCAGTTGCTGGCCTTGCTCACCGGCGCGAAGCGCGGTGAAATGATCGTTGACTTCTGCGCAGGCGCAGGTGGCAAGACCCTGGCTTTGGGCGCCATGATGCGCAACACCGGCAGGCTCTACGCCTTTGACACCTCAGGCCATCGCCTGGACGCCATCAAACCGCGTCTGGCGCGCAGTGGCTTGTCCAACGTCTACGCCACTCAGATCGCTCACGAGCGCGACGAACGCGTCAAGCGCCTGACCGGCAAGATCGACCGGGTGCTGGTGGATGCGCCCTGCTCCGGCACCGGTACGCTGCGCCGCAATCCCGACATCAAGTGGCGTCAAAGCCCCAAGGCGATCGAAGAACTGAACGGCATCCAGGCCGCCATCCTCAAGAGCGCTGCCCGCATGGTCAAGCCGGGCGGGCGTCTGGTTTATGCCACCTGCAGCCTGCTGAAATCGGAAAACGAGGCGATTGCCGAAGCCTTCAGCGAAGCTCATCCTGACTTCATTCAGGTCAATGCCAAAGACAAACTGGAGCAAGCTGGGGTCAGCCAGGCCGAATCGCTGGTGACCGAGGCGGGCCACCTCAGACTGTGGCCCCACCGCCATGCCACCGACGGGTTTTACGCGGTGGCATGGGAACGCAAAGCCTGATCAGAACAGGCTTTCCTTGATGTAGATGATGTCATTGGGTTGCAGCACGTCGTTCAGACCTGGCTGCAACACCTGCACATGGCCCGCGGCATCACGGCGGTTGACACGGATGCCACGCTCGGTGCCACGCAGGGTCAGGCCGCCTGCGCTGGCCAGGGCTTGCAACACGGTCATGTCGCGCTCCAGGCGCAGAGGGCCTGGGCGTTGCACTTCACCGTAGATGTAGATCATGGGCGCGCGATCGACCCAGACGGCATCCCCGTTTTCAAGCTGGAAGTCCGATTCCGAGCCCGAAGCCGCAAACACTTTGGGGAAATCGATTTCCTTGCGGAAGGCCTTGCCATCGCGCTTGCCGGACACCACCACGATATCCGAACCGACGCCCGCCACGATGCCACCGGCCTGGGCCAAGATCTCACTCAGCTTGTTCGACCCGCTCTGCAAGGGATAGCGCCCCGGGCGATTGACCTGCCCCAGCACAGACACCTGGTTGGCCACCACTTGCAGCACCAGGATCGAGACCTGAGGCTGCTTGAGGAAGTTGCCATCTTTCAGTCCGGTCGCCAGCTTCTTCTCGGCTTCCGTCACGGTCAAGCCACCCAGCTTGACGTCACCGAGCAAAGGATAGGAGATCGTTCCGGCATCGGTGATACGCGTTTCCAGGGTCAGATCCTGATTCTGGTACACGGTGATGCGGATGCTGTCGCCCGCCCCCAGCACGTAATCGTTGGTCGATGCCGCATGGGCCAGACCGGTGACCATCAACATCAGGGCAAACAGGCCCTTGAGCCATCCACGCATCCACTTCATAGATCAATCCTCTTGTGAATCATCCTGAGACCGGCCCGGTGGGTCGGCTGACATCGCGCCAATGTATCACCCGCCCATGAGGCGCCGATGACACCCCGCCCCCTGCATCGCAGGGGTGGGATGCATAGATGCCGATTCCGGGCCCAAGGTTCCCGTCAGGCCGGCTGCAAATCGGCGATCTGAGCCAAAAAGCCTTCAATGGCCTCCGCTGCCATCGGCCGAGCAATGTGGAAGCCCTGCACGTCATCGCAGCCCAAGGCCCGCAGCATTGTCATTTGCTCGGGCGTCTCGATCCCCTCTGCGGTCGTGTCGAGCTTCAAAGCACGCGCCAGGCTGATGATGGCCGTCACCACGGCCTGGGCGTCCACATCGCGATCCAATGAACGCACAAACATGCCGTCGATCTTGAGCTTGTCCATCGAGAAGCGCCGCAGATAGGCCAGCGAAGAATAGCCCGTGCCAAAGTCATCCATCGCCACCCGCACGCCACGGCTGCGCAGGGCTTCGAGCGTGGCTTGTGCGCCAGCGTCATCCTCGATCAGAGCCGATTCGGTAATTTCCAGCTCCAGACGCTCCGGCGCCAGTCCGGTTTCATGCAACACCTCTTCGACGATATCCACCACCGATGAGCTGCGGAACTGGACCGCCGACAGGTTGACGGCCACTCGCAAATGCGCCGGCCAGGCCACCGCCGCCTT
>JAGWLR010000038.1 GCA_028864885.1 Burkholderiales bacterium
TGGCAATGTGATTGGCGAGCTTGGCCAAGGTCTTTGTGGACGCAATGCCAATGCCACAGGGAATGCCCACCCATCGATGAATACGGGCTCTTATCGCGATGGCACGGGATTTAAGATCGCCGCGAACCCCATCCAAGCCGATGAAGGACTCGTCAATGGAATAGACCTCTTGCGTGGGGCCCAAACCCGCAGCAAGGCTCATCATGCGATCGCTCATATCTCCATACAAAGCGAAATTGGCTGACAGTGCCACCAAGCCTGCATCCTCTTGCAGATGCTTGACCTCATGCCAAGGCTGCCCCATCTTGACACCCAATGCTTTGGCCTCATTGCTTCGAGCAATGGCGCAGCCATCATTGTTGGACAACACGATCACGGGCACCCCTTCTAATGAAGGACGAAACACCCTCTCGCAACTGACATAAAAATTGTTGCCATCGACCAAGGCATACATCGCGTCGAACTCCAAGACCACCCAGCCGATGGACTAAAGAGGCATCGTCTTGATGGAGGCTGTCACAACGCCCCAGATTTCGACGGTTTGGCCTTCTTTGGGAATGACGTCGGGATATCCAGGGTGAGCTGCTTTGAGCTTCATCCGTCCCAAGCGCATCGACAAGGTCTTGCACACGAAGTCACCCTCAACCACGGCAATGACGACGTGCCCATGGTGAGGACGGATCGCACGATCGACGATCAAAACGTCACCGTCGAAGATTCCGGCGTCCCGCATGGACTCACCTCGGGCACGCAACAAGAACGTGGCTTGCGGATGCTTGATCAACTGGGCTGTCAAGTCGACACGCTTTGCCCCAAGGTCTTCAGCAGGTGACGGAAATCCCGCACACACGTGAGACTCAAGATCCGTGACCCATGCGGAGTCAGCAGACCAAGGCAATGGCACGTCCAGCAAGGCGCTCAATATACTGTTCATTTATCCAGTATACAAGCAGCAAACGGCTCATCACAAGGTTACATTTACAGCGTTAACCGACCAGTGTTAACGTGAGAACTTTTAGGAGGTTCAAACTGCCAAACATGGCTTTTCAGGACACTTGAACTCTTGTTTTGCACCGTAATGGTGCCTTTTTGGGTCAAAACCCATGAAATCGAGCCTTGCAACAGTGGCGAAGCCCCACCCTCTCCTAAATCCTCTCACGTTACCCGCCTCAAAAACACGCTAACACCTTGTTTTAAAACAGATATTTGGATTTTTGAAGTTGCGGACGTTTGATCAGATCTGGCCTCAAACCAGGACGACCTTGTTACAAGCGAATTCTGAAGAGACCCTGTTCGCCCTAATCTGCTCGAACGTCCAACGACCATTGAAAAGACAGTCAGCACCATGACTCGCTGCTCAATGAGCAGGCCCCACGGTGAGAAAGATGGAGGGACCACTTCGCTCCAGCCCAAAACAAAAAAACCCGCTTGAAGCGGGTTTTTCCGTGGCACTCGTTATGCCAAATGGTGACGTTTGGTGCCATTGAAATGTATACGCGGCGTATACTTTTTTCAACTAAAACCACCAACACCCTTTATTCATCGGCATTTCAAGCCGATTCACAAGTAATGCTGCATCATGGGGGTGTGTGCGCTGAAGTCCATGGCCGGGAACCCCGCGAAAATGATTGAAGTCGGGGATCAGAAAGGCGCGTCGTTGCCTTTGGCTTCAGTCTGCTTGGCGCTGATGCGCACGCGCTTGGCCTTGGGTGGTTCGGCCTGCGCAACCGATTCAGCTGCTGCAACGGCCTTGACCACTTCGTCAGAGGCCTCCGCAGAGGCTGCTTCATCTGCCGGAGCGTCGGTGATGACACGGCTATATGGCGCCAGCGTCTTAACCAACTGGCCATAGATGCGCGGTGTACCGGCCACGATTTCGCGCTGGTACAGGTAATCAGGCTCGCCCGTGAAATTGCCCACCAAGCCACCAGCCTCGGTGATCATCAAGGAGCCAGCTGCCACATCCCAGGGGCTCAGACCGGTTTCAAAGAAGCCGTCGTAGAAGCCTGCGGCGACGTAGCACAGATCCAAAGACGCAGCCCCCGGGCGACGGACGCCGGCACACTGCACCATCACATCTTCGAACATCTTCAGGTACCGCTGGAAGTTGTCGCCCTTGCGGAACGGAAAGCCTGTGCCAATCAGCGACTCGAGCATGCGGGTGCGCTTGGAGACGCGGATTCGACGGTCGTTCATGTAAGCGCCCTTGCCTTTCGACGCGTAGAACAAATCGTTGCGGCTAGGGTCGTAAACCACGGCTTGCTGCACCTGACCACGGAAGGCCAAGGCAATGGACACGGCGTAGACAGGAAAGCCGTGAATGAAGTTGGTGGTGCCGTCCAGAGGATCGATGATCCAGACGTAGTCGCTGTGCTTGGCGCCCCGCTCGCGACCGGATTCTTCGGCCAGGATGCCGTGACCTGGATAGGCTTCGAGGATGGTGTCAATGATCGCTTCTTCTGCAGCCTGGTCCACATCGGTGACGAAGTCATTGTGCGACTTGGCGATGACAGAAAGCCTTTCTACATCGAGCGATGCTCGGTTGATGATCGCCCCGGCTGCGCGGGCAGCTTTGATGGCGATATTGAGCATGGGATGCAGGGCTTGGGACATGGTCAGACCTCGGAAACCGATGAAAACACCTCGCGGTTGCAGACACTCATGCAACACGCGCTGGTGGGAAATGGGGCGCAGCGATGATCAAAGAACGAGGGAGAATCCAAGATTGTAGCGATTACCCTGGTTTTGTACACCCCTCTTTGCAGTACTTCATCCAAAGAGTCGAGCAAAATCAAGGCGTTATCGTCATTTTGTGAAGTATTTCCCCATTCAAACCATGACAGCTTGTTCAGCGGACCCGACCCGATTCATCCTGGTTGACACCAGCCACCCAGGCAATGTCGGGGCCACGGCACGGGCCATGAAGGTCATGGGCTTTTCTGAGTTGGTACTGGTTCGCCCACGCTTTGCGGACGTCCTGATCCAGGAGGAAACGGTGGCCATGGCCAGCGGGGCGGCTGACATTCTGGTGCGTGCCAAGGTGGTGGATACGCTGGCCGAGGCCTTGGAAGGCGTGACCTACGCCATCGGCACCGCGATGACACCTCGGGATTTCGGCCCGCCTACCCTGACACCGCGAGATGGCCTGGCGCAATTGGCCAGTCGAAAGCCACCCCACACAGTCGGCTTCGTCTTTGGATCTGAGCGCTACGGGATGTCAAATGAAGACGTCTACCGCTGCCATGCCGTCATCAGCATCCCGACCAATCCTTCCTACGGCTCATTGAACCTCTCGCAGGCGGTACAGGTGCTGGCGTACGAGTGGCGTCAGGCGTTGGGTGGCTTCCCTGTCGAGCCTCGTACGCCCGCGGTGGAACTGGCAGATGGTCGATCGGTGCAGGGCTTGCTGGATCACTGGCAACAAGCCTTGGTGGCACTGGGCTTCCTGAACCCGGCTTCACCCAAGAAACTCATCCCGCGGCTCAACCAATTGATCAACCGAGCGCAGTTGCGACAAGAGGAGATTCACATCCTGCGAGGCGTTGCCAAGGCGATCCTCGACAAGAGCCGGAGCCCCTCCTCTGACAACTGATTTGACGCCACCCCTTACACTGAGGGGTACCTATACCGAAAACGCATAAGCACAAGTCATTCATGCTGTTTGCCAGACTCCGAGAAGACATTGCCTGCATCCTCGAACGTGATCCAGCAGCGCGCACGGCCTGGGAAGTGTTGACCTGCTATCCCGGTTTGCATGCCCTGACGATGCACCGCTGGGCGCATGCTTGCTGGACGCGTGGCTTCAAGTGGCTGGGGCGTTGGATCTCCCATCTGGCCCGTTTTTTCACGGGCATCGAAATCCATCCGGGGGCCAAGGTGGGCCGCCGAGTTTTCATCGACCACGGCATGGGCGTGGTGATCGGCGAAACGGCTGACATTGGCGACGACTGCACCATCTACCAAGGCGTGACGCTGGGCGGCACCTCGCTGGCGAAAGGCGCCAAGCGTCACCCGACTCTGGGCAATGGCGTGATCGTGGGGGCCAATGCGCAGGTTTTGGGGGGCTTCACTGTTGGCGACGGTGCCCGAGTGGGCTCGAACGCAGTGGTCACCAAGCCGGTGCCCCCAGGGGCGACGGCCGTAGGCAACCCGGCGCGCATCATTGTGGCCAAAGCCCAGGTGCTGGATGAAAAGCAAGCCGAACGGGAAGCCATCGCAGCGAAGATGGGCTTTTCAGCTTACGGCGTCACCGAGGGAGACGACCCGTTGGCACAGGCCCTGCGAGGCTTGATCGACAATGCGGCCGGCCATGATCACCAGATCACCATGCTGTGGACCGCGATTGAGAAGCTGGCCAAGGCTGCATCGACGGAAAGTGCTCGCAGTTGCTTGCCCACGGATGCGCAAACCACAGAGCACTTCGACGCCGAAGGACTCAACCGCCTGGTTTGACCGCTCGAATCGCTGACTTGGGACGAAACGCCGCACACACGGCGGTGTCGGTTTCGATGTACGGGCCACCGATCAAATCGATGCAATAAGGAATCGCAGCAAAGATACCGGGGACCACGGTCTTGCCGTCGGCATCCTTGAGCCCCTCCAGGGTTTCGGCAATCGATTTAGGTTGGCCCGGCAAATTCAGAATCAAGGCTTGCTTGCGAATCACGGCCGTCTGACGCGACAGGATGGCCGTAGGCACGAAACGCAGGCTGATCTGACGCATCTGCTCGCCAAAGCCGGGCATTTCCTTGTCTGCCACGTCAAGAGTGGCCTCGGGTGTGACATCCCTGAGTGCTGGGCCGGTGCCGCCGGTCGTCAGTACGAGATGGCAACCTTCCGTGTCAACCAGATCACGCAGGGTTTGAGCAATCCCGGGGCGCTCATCAGGTATCAAGCGCGGCACCCAAGTGATCGGGTTGCGTACAGCACGGCCCAACCAGTCTTGCAAAGCGGGTAAGCCTTTGTCTTCGTAGACCCCGGAGCTGGCGCGGTCGCTGATGGACACCACGCCGATCTTCACCGCATCCCAACTCACGATTCGTCCTCACTGCCACCAGCTTGCCCCTTGTGCTGCTCCTGCGCACGCTTGATGAACTGGAACAACTCTCGAAAGCCCCGGCCGCTGCGCTTTTCGGGCTCGAGCGCAGCGTCTTTGCGAGCGCTGCGTATCAGGGCACGAAGTTGTTGCATATCGGTGTCTGGGAAGGACCCCACCCAACGCGTCAGTGCATCTTTTTCATCCGCGATCAACTCGGCGCGCCAGCGCTCAGCCTCGTGCAGGGACAAGGCGTCTTTGGCGTGCCCCAACTGAAACGACGCAACCGCTTCGCGCAAAGGCTCGGGATCAACAGAACGGATGACCTTGCCGATGAACTGCAATTGGCGCCGCCGACCCTCGAAAGATTTGGTCTTCTTGTAGTCGGCCAGTGCTTCCCGCAGGCGTTCCGGCATCTCGATGTCGTCTAGGCGAGAGTCGGGCATGGCCAGCAATTGCTCACCCAACTCCTGCAATTCGTGGCTGGCGCGTTTGAGCGCGCTTTTGCTCGGGCGGGTGTATCCGCCCGCCTCATCAGGGGTAAACCCCTCGTCTTGATCAAAATGGTTCGAATTCATGTCATGGCTATGATACGAGGGCCTTCACACAAGTCGCAAAAATGGCTCAGAAACAATCGACGAAAAATCCCCAGGCTGGCTTCGCATACAGCCAGGATCAATTCCAGCAACTCATCGAAGACACCTTGTCGATCGCCCAGCAGATGGGCGCGACCGATGCAGCGGCAGAAGTCTCGGAGGGCATGGGGCTATCCGTTTCCGTGCGCAAGGGCAAACTTGAAAATGTAGAGCGCAACCGCGACAAGTCTATCGGCATCACGGTGTTCGTCGGGCAACGTCGCGGCAATGCGTCCACCTCCGATTTCTCCGCGCAAGCGATCGAGCAGACCGTGCGTGCGGCTTATGACATCGCGCGCTACACAGCGGAAGACCCCGCAGCCGGCCTGCCTGATGTCGAAGATCTCGCTCTGGGCAAGGCTGCCAAACGCGATCTGGATTTGTTTCACCCCTGGTCGGTGACCGCTGAAAAGGCGGCCGAACTGGCTCGCCGTTGTGAGGCTGCGGCCTTGTCGGTCGACAAACGCATCACCAACTCAGAAGGCGCCGGCGTATCGGCCCAGCAATCGCATTTCTTTGCGGGCAACACGAGGGGCTTTCGCGGCGGCTATGCCAGCTCCCGGCATTCGCTGTCGGTATCGCCCATCGCCGGTCGTGGCAACGACATGCAGCGCGACTTCTGGTACACCTCCGAGCGTGACGCGAAAGACATGGCCAAGCCCGAGGCTATCGGCCGTTATGCTGCAGAGCGCGCCCTGGCTCGACTGAAGTCCCGCAAGATCGCGACCTGCGAGGTGCCCGTGTTGTTTGAAAACACGCTTGCTGCGGGCCTGTTGGGTGCTTACGTCCAAGCGACCAGTGGCGGCGCGCTTTATCGCAAATCCACGTTCTTGCTCGACAGCCTGGGGCAGCAGGTGTTCCCCAAGCACATCGAGATCGTCGAAGACCCGCACATCCTCAAAGGCAAAGGTAGCGCCCCCTTTGATGACGAAGGGGTGCTGACGAGAAAGCGCCACGTGGTCAAGAACGGTGTCGTGCAGGGTTATTTCCTGTCGAGCTATTCGGCACGCAAACTGGGCATGCGTACAACCGGCCATGCGGGGGGATCACAGAATTTACTCATGCGCAGCCGCTTGACGAACCCGAAGGACGACCTCAAGGCGATGATCAAGAAGCTGGGGCGTGGCCTGTTCGTCACCGAACTGATGGGCCAGGGGGTGAACTATGTGACCGGCGATTACTCGCGTGGTGCGGCCGGCTACTGGGTAGAAGATGGCGAAATCGCCTACCCAGTGCATGAGATCACGATTGCCGGCCATTTAGGCGAAATGTTCCAGCAGATCGTCTCAGTGGGCGCCGATGCCTACACCTACGGCAGCAAGACGGTGGGCTCGATCTTGATCGAAAAGATGAAGATCGCGGGGCATTGACACCCCGCATACGAAGCGGCGATCAGTCTTCCAGGCTGATCGCCTGCTGATACAGCTTGGTAGACCGTGCGCCGCTGCGGCAGAACATCAGCAGAGGCCGCGGCAGCGAATTCAGCAGCTCGGCACAGCGAGCGATCTCTTCGGGCGATTGGTACCCCCCTTGCACAGGCAGGTGCGCATACGCCAGGCCGGCCGCCAATGCTGCGGCTTCGATGGTGGCGCTGGTGGGTTGATCAGCCCCGCCCTCAAAATCCGGACGGTTATTCATGACAGCCTTGAAGCCCGCTTCGGCTGCGGCGGCCATGGCCTCTGGCGTCAATTGAGGCGCGGCATAAACGCCCTCTGCAATCGGCTGAACGGTGATGGACTGACTCATGGTGGGGTGCTCCTATCCAATCAACCGGCCAAGGCGGCTTTGACAGCGGCCGACACGGCCCCCATATCAGCCTGCCCAGCCAAACGCTGCTTGACCACGCCCATCACCTTGCCCATGTCGCCCGGGCCCGACGCACCCAATTCGGCAACGATGACCTTGACCGCTGCCTGCACTTCTTCGGCATTCAGGCGTTGGGGCAAGTATCCCTCGAGCACAACGATTTCGGCGTTTTCCTTGTCAGCCAGATCCTGTCGGCCGCCACTGGCGTACTGCTGAGCCGCATCCTTGCGCTGCTTGATCAGCTTG
The DNA here is from genome assembly GCA_028864885.1 of Burkholderiales bacterium. Classification (GTDB taxonomy): domain Bacteria; phylum Pseudomonadota; class Gammaproteobacteria; order Burkholderiales; family Burkholderiaceae_C; genus Aquabacterium. The sequence goes on from JAGWLR010000038.1 coordinate 7,723, forward strand.
TCGACGATGGACACCACCATGGCGTCATCCAACTCCACGCGCTCATCAACCTCTTTTTGCTTCATGGCCGCCAACAGCATCCGGATGGTGCCCAGACGGTCGGCCTCTTTGGCGCGCATGGCGGCCTTCATGTCATCAGTGATGCGTGCTTTCAAGCTCATGGTGTAGTCAGATGAAGGGTTGAATAGTGGAACGGAAAACAAAAAGCCCGCATGGGCGTCCCCGCGCGGGCTTTGTGCAGACACCGATCAGGCGATACGCCATTGTGACCGGTGTGGAAGCAGTCTGGAATCAGTACAGCTTCTTGGGCAGTTGCATGCTGCGCACGCGCTTGTAGTGGCGCTTGACGGCGGCAGCCTTCTTGCGCTTGCGCTCAGAAGTGGGCTTTTCGTAGAACTCGCGGGCACGCAGTTCGGTCAGCAGGCCGAGCTTTTCGATGGTGCGCTTGAAACGGCGCAGCGCGACGTCAAACGGCTCGTTTTCTTTGACACGGATGGTCGTCATTACAAATTTCGCTTTCAGTATGAATGCATTCAAAGGGCTGACTTCAATGGCCTCTGACGCGCAGATCAGATCAATCACACAGGCCTCCGGGCCAGGGCCCGCTCCCGGTTTCCGCGGATGGAAACGGGTCTGCCCAACGGGGTGTGCATGACTGGAACTAAACCGCCACGCCAGGGGACTTTTTTGCAAGCATCAAAGCAAGCCCCACCAACAAAGCCTGAAATTCTACCCCGATTTTTGACAAATTTCTACTAATTCATCAGCCGGGCGTCAATCAGCTTTGCAATTCCCTGCTCTTGCGCCCATTTCTGTCTTTGCTCCGCAGGGGGCCAAGGCAGGTCTGGGGGTATGCGCATTTTTTGATTTTCAAGGAGTTCCGTCAACGGTTCCAGCACAAATGCGCGCTGCAACATGCGTGGATGAGGCAAGGTCAGTTCATCAGAAGCGCGCACGGCGCCGCCAAACCAAAGCAAATCGAGATCCAGCGTTCGGGGTGCATGCGAATAGGGCCGAGTGCGGTCGTGCTCTCGCTCCAGAGCCAAAAGAGCATGCAACAACTCAAGGGGCCCCAATGCCGACGAAATGGCCGCCACGGCATTGAGGTAGTCCGGACCATCAGCATCCACAGGGCGCGTCCGGTAAACGCTCGACACGCCCTGCACCCGCGTCCAAGGTAGGCGATCCAGCCCGACCAGCGCGGACCGAAGTTGGCTCAACACATCCCCCAGATTCCCGCCCATTCCGACAAAGGCCAGGAACGGCGGGGGCGTCTGTTGGGCTTGATCCATGCGTATCAGTCTTCAGAAGAGGCTACTTGGCCGCCACCGCCCTCGCCCGATGGTTTACGCCGACGCCGGCGACGTTTGCGTGCAGGGGCATCGACTTCTTCCCCGGCTGCAGCCTGAGCAGCACGTCGAGCCGATTCCTGATGGCGCGCTTCATCCAGCAGTTTCTTTCTCTCGTGGGCGTCAGCCAAGGAGAAGGCTTCCCACCAGGTGGCCAGCAGCGGATCCGCCTCACCACACTGAGCGCGCAAGCGCAAAAAGTCAAATCCCGCCCGGAATCGGGGTTGTTCGACCAGCGTCAGCGGCCCGTTGCCGATGCGCCTTTCAAAGCGCGGCTGCATGGTCCAGATTTCGCGCATATCAGCGGCGAGCTTGCCACGGCCAGAGATGTCGCCGATTCGGGCGTCAAACACGGCGTCTGTTGCAGCCTGCAGGGCGGGAAATGGCGGTTCGCCCTTGGCCATCAAGCGCTTCCAGTGGTCTTGAACGTCATGCCAAAGCAGGCATGCCAACAGGAAGCTGGGTGCCACGGGCTTGCCTTCGGCCACACGGCGATCTGTGTCAGCCAGGGCCAACTGAACGAACTGCTCACGACCAGGATGGCGGCGGGCTTCGTCGAACACTGCATCAAGAATCGGAAACACGCCCCGGTCGAGGCCCTGCTTGCGCAACTGGTCAAGCGATGCGCGCGCGTGTCCGGTCTGCAGCAGCTTGATCATTTCGTCGAACAAGCGCGATTGAGGCACATTGCTGAGCAACTGGGCCATCTCTTGGATTGGCTCACGCGTCTTGGGCTCGATGTCAAAACCAAGTTTGGCTGCAAAGCGAACCACGCGGATGATTCGCACCGGATCTTCGCGGTAGCGCACATCCGGCACGCCGATCATGCGCAGCACACGCTTTTTGGCATCGCGTATGCCATGGTGGAAATCAACGACCACGCCCGTCTTGGGGTCGTAGTACATGGCGTTGATGGTGAAATCTCGGCGCGCGGCGTCCTGGTCTTGTGGCCCCCAGACGTTGTCGCGCAAGACGCGGCCGCTGGCATCCACCACATGCGATTTGTCTGCCAACTCTTTTCTGGACGTCTTTTCATTGCCGGCCACTTGCTCGGCGGCATTGGCATCCAGATAGGCCCGAAAGGTGGAGACTTCGATGACTTCGTTGTCGCGCCCGCGACCGAATACCACGTGAACGATGCGGAAACGGCGCCCAATGATGAAAGCTCGTCTGAACAGGGCTTTGACCTGCTCTGGAGTGGCATTGGTGGCCACATCGAAATCCTTGGGGCGCAACCCCAGGAGCAAATCCCGTACGGCGCCCCCCACGATGTAGGCCTCATAGCCGGCGTTCTGCAGTGTCTCGACCACGCGAATGGCGCGGTCATCGACCAGCGAGGGATCGATTCCGTGCTCACTGGGCGGCACATCGACACGCTTGCCTGTCGGGATGCGCGTTTTGGCCGTTCGGCCGGAGGAAGCAGCAGCGCGCGGCTTGAGAAGCTTGTCAATCAGACTTTTGATCATGGGAACAGTCGAAGAACGCGCCATCCACGCTCACGGGCCACGGTTTCCAGCGCCGGGCTGGGGTTCGTGGCCACGGGATCGGTGGCACGCTCCAATAAAGGCAGGTCGTTAGGAGAGTCGCTGTAGAAGCTGACGCGATCGAAATCACCCAGTTGGTGGCCTTTTTCGGCCAGCCATTGTTCCACACGCGTGATTTTGCCCTCTCGGAAGGATGGCACGCCGTCGATTTCCCCCGTCACCCGTCCGGCTGAGTCGCGAACGAGGCGAACCGCCAACAGATCGCCCACGTTGAAGGCGTCGGCAATGGGCCGGGTCACAAATTCATTGGTCGCCGTGACGATGGCCATCAGATCACCGTCGGCCCGGTGACGCTCGACCAACTCCACCGCCTGAGGCGCCATGGCGGGATAAATCACCTCTTGCATGAAATCCTGCTGCAAGGCGACCTGCTGTGCATGGCTCATTTGTCGCCATACGCTGGTGGTGAAGCGGATGTAGTCGGCCAGCACCAGGGTGCCATCGCAGTACTGCTGATAAAAACCATCGTTGGTTTGGCGGTACTGAACGGCGTCGGCCAAGCCCTTGCGAATCAGAAACTCGCCGAATTCGTGATCTGAATCCAGTGGCAACAAGGTGTGGTCCAGATCAAACAGACATAGGTTCATGCGGTCTCCAAGGCCAGCATTTGTTTCAACAACGGGACGGTCACCGTGCGGTGCTCGGCCAGGGCAAATCGATCCAGTCGATCCAGCAGCCCCATCAAAAAGCTGAGATTGCGGCTGTAGCGAGTCAGCAAATAGGACACGACACCATCGCCCAGATCAATGCCACGGCGCGCGGCCTCATGTTGCAAGGCAGCGCGCACACCGGCCTCGTCCAGAGGCGCCAGGGCATAGGTCACGCCCCATCCCAAGCGTGTTCGCAAATCGTCGCGAACCGGTAGATCGACAGGCGGCACGCTGCCAGCCGCGACGATGCTCAAGGCTGGCACGGCATCGCCATGGGCCAAGACGGCATTCCCGGCTGTCGCCCCTTCGATGAAAAGGTTGAAGGCGAGATGTTGCTGATGGGCGTCGAGCAACTCACAGTCGTCAATGACAGCGAGAGTCGGGCCATCTGGGTCGGCCGCATCCCAGATTCGGCAGTGGGGGCCCCGCAACCAAATGACCCCGAACTCGAACGCCAAGGCTTTCTCGATCAGCGCGCGCAAGAGGTGCGTCTTGCCAGCCCCTGAGGGACCCCAGATGTAGACCGGACTTTGCTGCTCAGAAGGATGCGGCCAGCGTTTGAGCCAGGTGACCAACTGGGTGTTGTGTCCTTCGATGAAGTCGTCCAGACCAGGAACGGCCACCGGACCCAAGTCCAAAGGAATTTGCCGCATCGAAGCGTCGCCCCTGCCTTGTGACGGATCACGAGGCGAAGCGGCAACGGGACTGGAATCGGGGATCAAAAGAGTCATGCAGGACGGATTTTATCGGCCTGCCTGCACTCCCCTGCTCAATCGTCAGATCGTCATGCCATGAATTCAGGGATGCGCACTGGCGTAAACCGCGCGCCGAGCCGATTCAAGAGCGGTTTCCAGCTTGGCTTGATCGCGTTGGGCGATGGGTTGCGCCTGCCAATCGGCAACGATGGCCGCCTCGCGCCGCTTGTACTCAGCCAACTTGGACGCGTCCTCGGCCGCTTGTTGAGGATCTGGCTCGGGCGCGGCCTGGGCCAAGATGGCTTTCGCGTCTTCAATGCGCTGTTTGCGGACCTGTTCGTTGGGTTCCAGGTCCGACCAGAATGCGGCGGTGAGCATCAAAGCCTCGCCCATGGTGGTCTCACCATTGTGCAATCGATCAGGCACTTGCTCCAGCAGATGCTTGGCCAACGCCTGACGCTGGGCCACATCAGGCGAATTCTTCAGGCTCTGCCACTGCTCAAACCCGCGCTGAAAGCGAAGGTATTTGACGATGCGCTCCATCTCTTTTTTGGGATTTGGATTCTTCGCCACGGCGTTTTTCAAGGCCGCCCAATCCTCGGGACTGAAATCTACGGGGCGCTCGTCGTCAAGAGTGGGAGGTGGAGCCACGAGGGCAGATTCAACCTGTTTGGCATCGACATTCACGCCAGGCACGGCTAACGCGCTGCTGCCTTGTTTCGCGCTGAGGTGAGCCCCGTCGTCGCGCGGGTTGCTCCACCACCAGGCGACCGCCCCCGTGACAGCCCCTACCGCCAGCGCCCCCAACCGAAGGCGCCGCCACCCCTGACGATTTTGATATGTGATCATGTAAACCAAGCGATTCGATGGCATCAAACCCGCGCATTGTCGTGAGCGCGTTCGCCAGCGGCACATGGGGTAAACCCAAAACGCCCCTCAAGCAGACGGAATATGTGTCACGAGTTGCAACCTGAGCCACTACACTTGCGCCCTGTTGCCGTCTTCCTGAGGATCCCGGCAGGATCCCGATTGATCAATGAATCTGTCTCAATTCAATCCCCTGACCCTCGTTGCCCTGGCCGCCGTGATCGGCTATCTGGTGGGGTCGTTGTCGTTTGCTGTCATTGTCAGCCGTCTGTTTGGTTTGGCTGACCCGCGCAGTTATGGTTCAGGGAATCCCGGTGCGACCAACGTCTTGCGCTCTGGCAACAAGGCAGCCGCGATTTTGACGCTGGTGTTCGATGCCATCAAAGGGTATGTGCCCGTGATCGTTGCCAAGCAAATGGGGCTGCCCGATATGGTCGTGGCTGCAGCAGGCCTGGGCGCCTTTTTGGGTCACCTATGGCCGGTGTTTTTCAAATTCGAAGGCGGCAAGGGCGTGGCCACCGCTGCGGGCGTGTTGCTGGGCTTTTCCGGCGCCTTGGGTGGCAGCGTGCTGCTGGTGTGGATCGCCATGGCCGTGATCTTTCGCTATTCGTCTTTGGCGGCGTTGACGGCCGCGATTGCCGCCCCCTTGATCCAGCTCTATTTTTGGGGTGCCGGCGTCATCACCATCAGCGTGGTGGTGATGAGCGTGCTGTTGATCTGGCGCCACGAGGCCAACATCCGCAAGCTGCTGGCGGGCCAGGAAAGCAAATTGGGTCAAAAGGCTTGACGCCCTCAACCGAATGACAAGCCCAGGGCGGCCACATCCCCTCGGCCCTGACGAATCAACTCGGCCTCGCCCGAAGTGAGATCCAGCACGGTCGTCGGCTCCATGGGGCAGGCCCCTGCGTCGAGGATCACCTGGATGCGCTTTTCCAGCCGCTGCCGTATCTCTTGCGGGTCGTTCAAAGGTAGCTCTTCATCGGGCAGGATCAGGGTGGAAGCCAGCAAAGGTTGGCCCATTTGCGCCAACAGGGTCTGCGCGACCACGTGATCGGGCACGCGCAAACCAATCGTTCGCCTGGAGGGGTGCGAGAGCCTACGGGGCACTTCTTTCGTGGCCTCCAAGATGAACGCATATGGCCCCGGCGTGCCCAACTTCAGCAAGCGATATTGCTGGTTGTCCACTCGGGCATAGTTCGACAATTCAGACAAGTCTCGACAAAGCAGGCTGAGGTGCTGTCGATCGTCAATGCCGCGAATGCGACGAATCGCGTCCACCGCCGCCTTGTCATCCAGGTGGCAGACCAAGGCGTAGCTGGAGTCAGTGGGAATGGCCGCAATGCCGCCTTGATGGAGGATGTCTGCGGTCTGCTTGATCAACCGCAATTGCGGCTGTTGAGGGTGAACTTCAAAGTATTGCGCCATGTCGATAGCCTAACGGCTGCAACGCCGCGAGTGTCGCGCTAGGGCATCAATATCCGAGGTTCCAAAGCCTCCCAGACAGGTCGAACACGCGCAGGCAAGTCGGGCAACAAGCCCAGATCTGTGTGGCTTTCGTCTGGGCTATGGAAATCTGAGCCCCTGGATGCCAGAAGGTCAAACTCCTTGGCCATGTCTGCATATTTTTCGTATTCAGACTCGGTATGGCTACCGGTGACGACCTCGACGCCTTGCCCCCCATGCGCCTTGAACTCAGTGAACAAGGCGTATTCCTCATTGGGGGTGAAATCGTAACGACCTGGGTGAGCCACGACGGCGATGCCCCCCGCCTCTGTGATCCAACGAACAGCATCCGACAGCTTGGCCCATCGGTGTTCGACAAAGCCAGGCTTGCCCTCGGTCAGGTATTTTTTGAACACCTCATGCGGATCGGCACAAACTCCGATCTCAACCAGGTAGCGCGCGAAATGAGTGCGCGAGATCAAATCCGGGTTGCCAACGTATTTAAGCGCCCCTTCGAAGGTGCCTGGTATACCGACGCGGGCCAGATCGGCCGCCATGTCGCGTGCGCGTCTCTCCCGCCCATTACGGGTGTCAGCGAGCCCCTGCTTCAACGCCGGATCGTCTGGATCAAAGCCCAGCCCGACGATGTGTACAGTTTTTTGAGCAAAGGTGACCGATATTTCAGATCCAGCCAGATAGGCCATGCCGAGCGCATGAGCGGCATCCCGCGCACGATGCTGCCCGCCGACCTCATCATGGTCAGTCAAGGCCCATAGCTGCACCCCGTTGGCATGCGCCCGCGCGGCCACAGCCTCAGGCGACAGCGTGCCGTCGGACACGTTGGAGTGGCAATGCAAATCGGCGTTGATACGGTGCATGTCGGTCGGTGAAATCACAAGTTGATCCTATCAAGCCTGTCCGACATGGCTTTGACGGGATTCGATTAACCCCACTTGGGTGTCGCACGCCCCCACGCATGCAGGCAGGCATGCGTCAATTCTCGGACAAGTTGTTCATCCACGGGGTGGCGATAGCGGATTTTGATGTGACGCATGCCCTTGCCTGCGCCATCCAACTCAGGAAAATCGGCCACCAATTGGACCCCATTGAACACTTGAAGATGGGCATGGGCCTTGTACAGGACGATGGCCATGACGTTATCACCATCGTTCATGAAGCACAGATTCCCCCATTTGACCTCAGGTCGAAGGTGGGGAGCAGCCGCCAGGATGGCCCTTTGCATCGCCTGCGCGGTATCGCGCTGCTCGGGGCGAAGAGTGTCATAAAACGCGTTGATCAACGCGGGAGACTGAAGCGGACGGCGCATCGATGGGACTCAAACAAAAGATACAACAGTGACATTGAGCGCCTCGCACACCCAAGCAAACATGCCTGGGCAACGGCGGAAAACGCCAAGACCACCTACTGCTTTTGTTGTTAGCCCCTGGTTAGCCAGGTTGGCTCATGTCTGTTGAATGCAGAGTCAGTGGCAGGGCACCCGAAGATGCTCAATGCCGACCCCTCAATCGTAACTGAACGTAATGACTTCTCGCACACTCATTACGGGTGAATTTAACGCGAAGCCCTTTTTTGCGTGCCGCCTCAAGTCTTGGGCAAGGTCACGCCACGTTGGCCCTGGTACTTGCCGCCACGGTCCTTGTAACTGGTTTCGCAGACCTCGTCGCTCTCGAAGAAGAGAACTTGCGCACAGCCCTCACCGGCGTAGATCTTGGCCGGCAGCGGCGTGGTGTTGCTGAATTCCAGCGTCACGTAACCTTCCCACTCAGGTTCGAATGGCGTGACGTTGACGATGATGCCACAGCGCGCATAGGTGCTTTTGCCCAGGCAGATGGTCAATACGCTGCGCGGAATGCGGAAGTACTCAACCGTGCGGGCCAGGGCAAAACTGTTGGGTGGGATGATGCAGACATCGCCCTTGAAATCGACAAAGCTTTTTTCGTCGAAATTCTTGGGGTCCACGATCGTGGAGTTGATGTTGGTGAAGATTTTGAATTCGTCGGCGCAGCGGATGTCGTAGCCGTAGCTACTGGTGCCGTAGCTGACGATCTTGCTGCCATCTCCGGCGTAGCGGATCTGGCCGGGCTCGAAAGGCTCGATCATGCCGTGTTCTTCAGCCATGCGGCGGATCCAGCGGTCTGACTTGATGCTCATGCAATCTCCTTGGGATTGCGCGAATTGTCCCCGATGACTGGGCCTTTCTGACACGGGGCGAACCACTCGTTTTGAGGCAGCGCAGCCATCGCCAGGGAATGATGCACCAATGCGACGCATCGCATTTGGCATGGTTCTCGCTTGCCCCAGCAGCAAAACCACCTGGTCTTCAGGCTGGGATCAAACAACGCTGAGGTTCTACATGTCGGATTTCAAGACCTTCCTGAAGGCGGGGCATCCGCCCACGCTCTTCGCTTCCTTCCTCTACTTCGATTTCACTTTCGCCATTTGGGTGCTCAACGGGGCCATGGCGCCTTTCATCAGTGAGTCGTTTCACCTGAGTCCGGTCCAAAAAGGATTCATGATCTCGGTGCCGATCCTGGCAGGGGCCTTCATGCGCTTTCCGCTGGGCGTGCTGGCTCAGTACATCGGTCGCAAGAGCGCGGCTATGGTCGAAATGGGCCTGATCGTACTGGCGCTGCTGTATGGCTACTTCTTCGTCAACAGCCACGACACGGTCTTGGCCATGGGCGTGCTGTTGGGGATCGCTGGCGGTAGTTTCGGGGTGGCCTTGTCACTCGGATCGGGCTGGTTTCCCGCCAAGTACAAAGGTCTGGCGATGGGCATTGCCGGCGCGGGCAACAGCGGCACGGTGTTGGCAGTGTTGTTTGCCCCACCCCTGGCGACCCATTATGGCTGGCAGACCGTATATGGCCTGGCCGCTGCCACCATGATCTTGCCCATGTTAGTGATGGCTGTTTTCGCAAAAGAACCGCCAGATCGTGAGCACCAAACCTTCCGTGAGCACATCGCCTGCCTGTTTGAGAAGGATGGCTGGGCATTCAGCCTGATCTATGTGATCACTTTCGGTGGATTCATCGGCCTGGCCAATTTCTTGCCGAGCTACTTTTATGACCAGTTCAAGGTCACCAAGATCGAGGCGGGTCAGTTGACCATGCTGGCCACCTTGATGGGCTCGGCCACCCGTGTGGTGGGCGGCTATGTGTCGGATCGCTGGGGTGGCATCAACGCCCTGACTGGCGTGTTGGTGATGGTGTGCGCGACGCTGGTGGTGTGCGGCACGATGAGCGACAACCTGGCGGCGACCACGCTGCTGTTCATGCTCTGCTTTGCCGCACTCGGCGCAGGCAACGGCGCCCTCTTCCAATTGGTTCCTTTGCGTTGGCCGTTGGCAACTGCAGTTGCAGGATCGATGATCGGCGAACTCGGCGCGCTGGGTGGCGGATTCATCCCGAACGCGATGGGGCTGTCGAAGCAGCACTCAGGCTCGTACTTTTATGGCTTCCTGGCGTTTGCGATTCTGGGCATCGCCGTGTTGGCCATGATGCGGATCATGCAGATTCGCTGGACCCGGACCTGGGCTGAAAAAGGGGGGCGCGCTCGCACCACGGGGTCGACCGCTGCAGCCTATCGACAGGATGTGGCCAAGGCCTGAAATCGACAATGCGAAGTACACGCCCCACCCGATAGGTGGGGCTTTTCATTTCAGCGGCGAGGCAAAAATGCCAGCCAGTAAATCAGCAACACGTTGAGCAGGACTGAGATGCCAAATGCCACTTGCCACAAACGCAGTGGATCGCGCTCGAGCAAGGGCGTGTGCCCCGCCGCCGCGAGTGGGCGAGAAGCGCCCCGCTCCAGCGCCAGCAACAACTCTTCGGCAGTTTCAAATCGATGCCTGGGGTCTTTGGCTATCGCTTTGAGGACGATGTGATCCAGCCAGATCGGCACATCGGGCCGGATTCGAGACGGTGCCACGGCATCCATCCGTCGGTAACGCCCGACCTGATAAGGCTCGATCTCACCATAAGGCAAGCGGCCGGTCAGCCATTGATACAGGGTGACGCCAAAACCGAAGAGGTCACTCTGCCGCGTGGCCTGGGCCCGTTGCGGATCGTCTTCCCACTGCTCAGGGCTCATGTAGCTAGGCGTGCCGGCATGCAAGGTCTTCAAAGACTCGGGCTCTTTGCCTGACAAGGCCACCCCCAGGTCCATCAGTCGCCACTGACCATCGACACCGCGCAGCACGTTCTCGGGCTTCACATCGCGATGGATCACGCCAAATTGGTGCAGGCGCCCCAAGGCACGCACAACTTCGGACGCGCCTTGCACGATGTCCGACACTGAAAAGGCTTCGCGCGCGGCGAGCATGTCGCTGAGCATCCGACCATCAATCCACTCAAACAGCGTGTAAAAGCACGAAGGGTCAGCGGGCTCAAAGACCCGCACCAAGCCTCTGTCACCGCGCTCGGTGACACGCGCCCCCAACCAGGCCTCATGCGCCAGCATGGCCCGCTCCTCGGGGTCACTGGCGCGGGCTTCGTGCAAAGTCTTGAGGGCGTACGCCCCGCCCTTGCTCAAGTCCTTGACCTTGTAGACGCGATGCACTCCGTTGGAAAACACGCAGGACTCCACAGTCAGTCCATCCAGTATGTCTCCAGGCAACAACTTGGATGGAACGGGCAACTGGCGCCCTCGCCGGTTGGCGTCTTCGAGCCGAGATGAGGCCAGGCCTTTGATGCGAATCACCAGCGCTGTGGCGTTGTCTCGGCTGTTGGCGGCCAAGGCCTGAGCCACCAAAGTTTCACTCGCAGACTGAGCATCGCCCCCAGAGGTGATGTCGAGGATTTGCCGCCGACTCAACACCCCATGCACGCCATCGGTCGTCAGCACAAACGTGTCGCCGATTCGCAATTCACCTTCCTCGTAATCCACCCGGACACCATCATCCAGACCCACGGCCCGAACCAAGCCGTTTTGAAAGGGCAACGTTCCCATGGTGTGATCCTGGGTCAATTGCAGACACTCTGTGCCTCGGATCAAATAGGCGCGGCTGTCGCCGACATGGGCCAGGGTGTAGCTGTGCCCCCTCAAGACCAGGGCAGTCAAGGTGGTCATCGCCGCTTGGGTCGGACCCGAGCGAATGCCCGAGCGGCGTCGGTTGTGATCGGCCAACCATGCGTTTTGCGCCGTGATGACTCGATCCAACGCCACCGTGGTGTCCCAGGTTGCGGGCGTGGCGTAATAGTCTCTAAGCAAACTCATGACGGTGGTCTGAGCCGCCTCCAGCCCTAAGCCGCCGGCCGACACCCCATCGGCGATGGCTGCGATCACGCCCCACGGCTCCTCATGAGGGAGCGGTCTCCCGACCGACGCAAAGTCCTCCAAGGTGGTGCGAGGGCCCAGTTGGCTTGCATAGCCAATGTCCAAATCAAAACTCATCTCAGTAGTCTGTCTTGTTGATTCCCTGGCACCATGCTGGTGCCGCACAAAAGTCGTGCCTGACAGGTACGCAATCTTCGAGCCAGCCCAACCAAGTTGGTGCATGGCACTTGGCCTTCATCTTGCTTCAGACCACGGCATAACGATTTAAATCTCCCCCGCTGTGGAGTTGTTTCATGAAAAAGATGAAGCTGGTGCTGGTCGGCAATGGCATGGCCGGCGTGCGTACCATTGAAGAACTGCTGAAGGTCGCCCCCGATCTTTATGACATCACGGTGTTTGGCGCCGAGCCCCACCCCAACTACAACCGCATCCTGTTGTCGCCGGTTTTGGCCGGTGAGCAAACCCTCGACGAGATCATCCTCAATCCGATGGAGTGGTATGCCCGGCATGGCATCCAACTGCACGCGGGCAAGAAGGTCATCTCGGTTGACCGAACCCGACGCCAGGTGGTGGCCGACGATGGCACGACGGCCCACTACGATCGCCTGCTGTTTGCGACCGGGTCGACCCCCTTCATCTTGCCGGTGCCAGGCAAAGATCTGGAAGGCGTCATCGCATACCGTGACATCGCCGATACGCAAGCCATGATCGAAACCGCTCGGCATCACAAGCATGCGGTGGTCATCGGAGGCGGCTTGCTTGGGCTGGAGGCCGCCAATGGGCTGATGCTCAGGGGCATGGACGTGACTGTGGTTCACATTGCCCCCTGGCTGCTGGATCGTCAATTGGACGAAGCTGCCGGCAAGTTGCTGCAACAGACCCTGGAAGCGCGCGGACTTCGATTTCTGATTGGGGCCCAGACCGAAGAGCTGATCGCGGGGCCGAACGGACGTGTGCAATCAGTCCGATTCAAGGATGGTCGCGAAGTCACGGCAGATCTGGTCGTCATGGCCGCCGGCATTCGACCGAACACCGAATTGGCTCAGCAGATCGGTCTGCGGTGCGACCGCGGCATTCTGGTGACCGACACGATGCAAACGATCACCGACCCGCGGATCTACGCTGTGGGTGAATGTGCCAACCACCGCGGCATTGCGTACGGCCTCGTGGCGCCACTTTATGAACAAGGACGCGTGTGTGCCAATCACCTGGCCATGTTCGGTATCGGGCGGTACCAGGGGTCGCAGACCTCGACGAAGCTGAAGGTCACAGGCATCGACTTGTTTTCAGCGGGCGACTTCATGGGCGGCGATCAGACCGAAGAGGTCTTGCTGTCCGACCCCATCAGCGGGATCTACAAAAAGCTGGTGATTCGAGAGGACAAGCTGGTGGGCGCCTGCCTGTACGGTGACACCAGCTTGGGCAGTTACTACTTTGACTTGATTCGAGAGGGGCGGAGCATCAAGGAACACCGTTCCCATCTGATGTTCGGGCGCGCCCCGGCGAAATGCGAGGTGCTCGCATGACCTCTGTGCCATCGAAGATCACCAAGGCTACCTGCCCCTATTGCGGCACAGGCTGCGGGGTTCTGATCGAATCTCGCGGCAACGACATCGTCAATGTGCAAGGGGATCCCGATCATCCAGCTAATTTTGGCCGCTTGTGTACGAAGGGAAGCACCTTGCACCTGACGGCAGCGGCGCATATCCAAAAGCAAACGCGGCTGTTGACCCCACAACTCAGACGCCACCGCAGCCAAAGCCGCCAAGAGGTTAATTGGGATGCAGCCATGGACTTTGCCGTTGAAAAGCTGATCGACATCGTCGCTCAACATGGCCCCGATGCCGTGGGCTTTTACGGCTCGGGCCAATTGTTGACCGAGGATTACTATGCTCTGAACAAAGTCGTCAAGGGCTTGATCGGCACCAACAACATCGACACCAATTCGCGTCTATGCATGAGCAGCGCGGTCGCGGGGTACAAGGCCACGCTGGGCGTGGATGCCCCCCCCGCTTGTTATGAAGACCTGGGGCTGGCGCAGACCCTGTTCATCACAGGGGCCAACACGGCCTACGCTCATCCCATTTTGTTTCGCCGGATCGAGGATGCACGCCGAGCCAATCCCTCGATGAAATTGATCGTCGTGGATCCGCGGAAAACCGAAACGGCTGAAATGGCCGATCTGTACTTGCCGATCCAGCCTGGAACCGATGTGGCGCTGTTCAACGGCATGCTGCACGTCTTGCTGAAGGAATCATTGATCGACCAGGCCTACATCGAGCAACACACCCAGGGCTTCGCAGAGTTGCAGGCCATGGTCGAGCAATTCCCTCCTGAGGTCAGCGCACGGCTGTGTGGCATCCCGGTGGCCGACCTAGTTCAAGCGGCCAGGTACTTTGGTGGCCACACCCCTACCTTGTCCTTGTATTGCCAAGGCCTCAACCAAAGCAGCCGCGGCACAGACAAGAACGCTGCCTTGATCAACCTGCATCTGGCGACAGGTCAAATCGGCCGCCCTGGGGCTGGCCCCTTCTCATTGACCGGTCAGCCCAATGCCATGGGCGGCCGTGAGGTCGGCGGCATGGCGAACTTGCTGTCGGCACATCGTGACCTGTCCAACGCCCAGCATCGCGAAGAAGTGGCGGCATTGTGGGGGGTCGATCAAGTTCCGGCGCGCCCAGGTAAAACCGCTGTAGAGATGTTCGAGGCTGCTGCCCGCGGCGAAATCAAAGCGTTGTGGATCGCTTGCACCAACCCGGCCCAATCTCTGCCCGATCAAGCCACGGTGCGGCGCGCCCTGCAGGCCGCCGAGCTGGTGGTGGTCCAAGAAGCCTTTGCGACCACGGCCACTTGCGAGTTCGCGGATGTCTTGTTGCCTGCCACCACATGGGGCGAGAAAGATGGCACTGTGACCAACAGCGAGCGGCGCATCAGCCGCGTTCGCCCAGCCATTGCCCCTGCCGGTCAAGCCCGCAACGACTGGGCCATCTTCACCGATTTGGGGCGGCGCATCGAAGCCCGTCAGCCCAGTTGGCTACCCCCCTATCGTCCCGGCACGAGCACGCTGTTCCCTTATGACACGCCTGAGTCCATTTGGAATGAACATCGTGAATCCACCCGAGGACAAGACCTCGACATCACTGGGCTGAGCTATGCCACGCTGGAACAAGCCGGGCCCCAGCAATGGCCCATGCCCGACGGCGCCGCCACAGGCCAATCACGCTTGTACATGGATGGTCGCTTCCCGACTGTTGATGGCCGCGCGAAGTTCTACCCTGCGCAGTACCATCCTCCGGCCGAACGCATCTCTGACCTCTATCCCTTCAGCTTCAACACGGGGCGACTGAGGGATCAGTGGCATGGCATGAGTCGCACCGGTTCGCTGGGCCGATTGTTCGGGCACGTCAGCGAACCCTGTGTCGAGCTGAATCCCAATGATCTGGCGGCGATGGGCATCTCATCGGGCGCCCTGGTGCAGGTCAGTTCACGCCGTGGCACGGTCATCGCCCCTGCCCAGGCCAACGACACAATACAGCCCCGTCATGCCTACATGGCCATGCATTGGGGCCAAGAATGCCTGAGTGGCCGCCAGCCCAACGGCGAGCCCATAGCGGGTGTCAACGCCTTGACCAATCCCGCTTTCTGCCCAAGCTCGAAGCAGCCTGAACTCAAGCATTCGGCCGTTCAAGTGACCCCCGTCGAGTTGCCTTGGGGCATCGTGGCAGCGGCCTGGATGCGCCAAGAGCAGGCAATGACAGTGCGCGAACGCCTCAAGCCTTTCATGGCCCAATTTGCGTTTGCCAGTTGCGTGCCGTTTGGACGAGAGCCGTCCGACCAGCAAGAAGCCGGGATCCTGTTCCGAGCCGCCGACACAGCTGCCTGCAACGACACCTTGTTGCAGGCGATCGAATCCATCCTGGGCTTGGGTGGCGTCGATTCTCTGGTTTATCAAGACCGATCGCATGGCCAACGGCGTGTGATGCGGCGCACGCGCCAAGGAGAGCATTTGCACCTGCAGGCGTTCTTGCTGGCCGGGGACACCGACGCGGCATCCTGGCTGAAGCCGCTCCTGCAAGACCATCTTCCGGTCGACACCTACGGGCCGGCATTGGTTGCCCCCGGTGCACAGCCCCCTGTGCCAGTGGTGCAAAAGGGCCGACAGGTGTGCGCCTGCTTCAACGTGAGCGAGCCGGACATCATTCAGGTCGTCGGAGATGGCTCAGGCTCGCCCGACGACACCTTGAGCCAGCTGCAAGCACAGCTCAAATGCGGTACCAATTGCGGCTCATGCGTGCCCGAATTGCGCAAGATCATCAAACTGCACACGCGGGAGGGCGCCACTCATTGACTCCAGAGGGGGGGGATAATTCTTTAAAACCCACCCCACCCGCACATGAGCATCGCGTCATACATCAAGGTAATCGGCCGTGGCCAGGACGGGGCCCGCCCCCTGTCCGACGAGCAAGCCCACGATTTATTGACTCAGGTCTTCAACGGCCAGGTCTCCGATCTCGAAATCGGCGCGTTCTGCCTGGCCATGCGGATCAAGGGCGAATCCACCGAGGAATTGACTGGGTTTGTGCGAGCCGCCCATGAGCACTGCGTGCCTCTCGCATCGGTCGGTTCTGAGATCGGCCTGCCCCTCGTCGTTTTGCCCTCCTACAACGGGGCCCGTAAACTGCCCAACCTCACCCCCCTGCTAGCCTGGGCCTTGAGCCAACAAGGCCTGCGGGTGTTGGTGCACGGGCCGGAGGCGGACCGCACGCGCGTCACCAGCTACGACGTGTTTCAGGCCTTGAATTGGCCAGTGGTATCCAGTGCCACGACACTTCTGGATGCATGGCGCTCAGGCCACCCGGCCTTCATGGCGATTGCCACTTTGTGCCCGCCGCTGGCCAAGTTGCTGGATGTGCGCTGGATCGTAGGATTGCGAAACTCCGGGCACACGGTGGCCAAACTGCTCAACCCCTTCGAGGGCGCAGCTGTTCCTAGCATTCGCGTGGTCAACCACACCCACCCCGAATATGCCCACTCCTTGACCGCCTATCTGGAACACAGCCAGGCACGGGCTCTGTTGATGCGAGGCACCGAGGGCGAGCCGGTGGCTGACGCACGCCGCCAGCCTCGCTTCGATGTGTTTTTGCACGGATCCAAGCGGCCCGATCTGGGGCGCACGCCGCAAGAAGGTGTGCTGACTCAACTGCCTGAACTGCCCACCTCTTTCGACGCCGTGGCAACGGCTCAATACATTCAAGACGTCGTTGACGGCAAGCGGCCTCTGCCGGAAGCCATTCGCGTGCAGGTCGAGTGTCTGGTTCAAGCCCTGGCGGCTTGAGGTGTCTGTGAGCGGGTCAACAACAAGATCCCGCCCAAAATGGCCCCTGTGCCGAGCAGCAATCTGGGCGTAATGGGCTCGTTCAAGGTCCACGCAGCCATCCAGATGGTTGACAAGGGCCCCACCATGCCCACCTGTGCCGCCACGGTGGCGCCCAGCAACTGAACACCGCGCATCACCAGCCAGACGGGCAAAGCCGTGCAAAAAACGGCATTGATCGCAGACAAGCCCCAGGCCTGCCATGGCAGATGCTCGAATCCGCCCAGCCTGCCATGGGTGACCCCATACACCACGACCCATTGCAGCAAGCACAAGACGCAAGCCACGCTGGACGCCCATCCGACCAACCACAAAGAGCCATGCTTTTGGACCATGGATCCGCTGCCCATCAGGTAAATCGAGTACGACAAGGCGCTCAGCAGCACCAGCACACTGCCGACCATGATCGTGCTCATCGCATGGTGCTCAGGTGATGTCGACGCTTGCCCAGCCACCAAGCTGGCGGCGTTCCAATCGTGCAACCAGACCACCGCTACCCCACCGTAGGCCAACCCCATGGAAGCCAACTGAATGCGCCGAATGGGCCGGCCGAACCAAAGCGCCGACAGGATCAAGACCATCGTGGGATTGAGGTACAGAATAGCGCGCTCCAAACTGGCGCTGATGTACTGCAAACCCAAAAAATCAAGGGTACTGGCCAGGTAATAGCCCGTCACGCCCAGGCCGACAATCTGCCAACGGGTTCGATTCGTCAAGGGCTCGCTGTTGGCAGATCCCGCGGTGCGACCAGCCCACCATGCCATGAACAAGAACAACGGCAAGGCCATGGCCATACGCATGCCCACCACGGCAATCGCATCCCCGCCCAAGCGGTAAATCAGTTTGGCTACGATCGCTTTGCCGGAAAACGCAACCGCGCCGGCCGCTGCGCACACAAGGCCTTGGATGAAATACTTTCGGGTCTGGGGCATCCCTGCACAGTACCCGAAAGTGCTCATCCCTGTACGAGGCAAGGGCGACAAAAACTGGTGACGTCTGCCCTGCGCCTCACACGCTGGGCTGCAACTGGCGCCATTGATCTCGTGCCTTCCGCGCATGGGCGACGCGCACATGACCGTAGCCGCGGATCATGTCGGGCACCGAGGCAATCTCCACGGCCCGCGACAGGTTCGTCGGCTTCAGCGTGGCCAGCACATGCTCGATGCGATCCAGGTATTCGGCCAGCAGCGAGCGATCCAGCCGACGATCATCAGAATAGCCAAACGGATCCAGCCAACTGCCCCTCAAGCCCTTGCATTTCGACAACCATTTCAGCACTGGCATCCAGCCAGAGCCGAGGCGCCGCTTCGCTGGGTTGCCCGATGCATCTCGCGCGGCCAACCAAGGCGGGGCCAGGTTGAACGCCAGTTTGTAATCGCCCTCGAACTGGGCCCCGATCTGCCGGTGAAACGCTTCATCGCTCAACAACCGAGCCACCTCGTACTCATCTTTGTAGGCCATGAGCTTGAACAAATTGCGTGCCACCGCTTCAGTCAGCTTGGCACTGCCCAAGGCCCGCTCTGCCGCCTGCACGCGCCGCACCAAAGCCGTATACCGCTGGGCATAGGCGTCATCCTGATACTGGCGCAGGTAGTTCTGCCGCGTGGCGATCAGGGCTTCCATACTTTCCTTGCCTTGCCGCATCCATTGCACTGGCTGGGCGGGTGTCACCATCCGCATCACCGCAGCCGCGTCATGCGCCATACGGCGCCCCCATTCGAAGGCAATCAGATTGTTCTCAACTTGCACGCCATTGAGTTCAATCGCACGACGCAGCGACGATCGAGTCAAGGGGATCCAGCCACTTTGCCAGGCAAAGCCCAAGATCAGTGGGTTGGCGTAGATGGCATCACCAAGCAAACGGCTGGCCAGCTCAACGGCATCCAGACGCTTGATTCGCTGCGCACCCACCGCTTCATCCAATGCGTGATTGCATTGGTGCGCCGGGAACTGCCAGCCAGGCTCATGCACCAGGTCAGCCGTGGGGGTTTCATGCGTATTGAGTGCCACGTGCGTGCGCCCTGCCCGCATGAAGTTCAAGGTGGTTGAGTGTGCCGTCACGATCGGATCGCACCCCAAGATCAGATCGGCTTCAGCCATGCCAACTCGGGTGGTGTAGATGCCATCGGGTCGATCTGCAATCTGAATGTGGCTCCAGGTTGCCCCGCCTTTTTGGGCCAGCCCAGCCGCCTCCTGAGTCACCACGCCCTTGCCCTCCAGATGTGCCGCCATCCCCAGCAATTGACCAATGGTGATGACCCCCGTTCCACCAATCCCAGCCACCACGATGCCATAGGCCGTAGCGGCTGCGGGCACATCGGGCTCCGGCAGCATGGGCAAGCTGGACACGGCTGGAATGCCCTCTCCCGCCTTGGGGGCCCGTAACTGGCCGCCCTCCACCGTCACGAAGCTGGGGCAGAAGCCCTTCACGCACGAAAAGTCCTGATTGCACGAGCTCTGGTTGATCCTGCGTTTACGGCCAAACTCTGTCTCCACCGACTCGACACTCAAGCAATTGGATTGCTCAGAGCAGTCCCCACAGCCTTCGCAAACGGCTTCATGGATAACCACCCGCTTGGCCAACTTTGGCATCGTGCCGCGCTTGCGACGCCGCCGCTTCTCGGTGGCACAGGTCTGGTCATAGATGATGACGGTGCACCCGAGCATCTCGCGCAGCTGTAGCTGAATGGCGTCCAGCGCCTCACGAGGCTGAACGGCCACGCCTGGTGCCAGATCCGACACCTCCAAATACTTGTCGACATCGTCACTGATCACCACGATGCGTTTGACACCTTCAGCGTCTAGCTCGCGCGTCATCGCCGCGACGCTCAGGGTGCCATCCACCGGTTGCCCACCTGTCATGGCCACGGCGTCGTTGTACAGAATTTTGTACGTCACATTAACCTTGGCGGCGATACTTTGTCTGATCGCGAGCAAGCCAGAATGAAAGTACGTGCCGTCGCCCAAGTTCACAAACACATGCTTTTCGTCAGTGAACGGCGCCTGGCCCACCCAGTTGACGCCCTCACCGCCCATCTGGGTCACCGTTTCGGTATGGCGGCCCATCCACATCGCCATGTAATGACACCCGATCCCAGCCAACGCGCGAGAGCCCTCAGGCACTTTGGTCGAGGTGTTGTGGGGGCAACCGCTACAGAACCAGGGGGCCCGTTCCGCGCTTTTTCCCAACTCTTTGAGCGAACGCTCCTTGGCTTCGATGACCTGTAGCCGCTCAGCCATCCGTTGACGCAAGGATGGATCGCCCCCCTCCAGCAGTCCCAATTTCTCGATACGCTGGGCCACCGCCTTGGCGATCAGAGCCGGATTCAGGTCGGCTTGCGCACGCAACAGCCACTGAGATGCCGGGTTGTCGTATGACCATTCACCGCCGGTCCGGTCCCCCTCAGGTTCACTGAACTTGCCCAGCACATTAGGCCTGACATCTTCGCGCCAGTTGTACAGCTCTTCCTTGAGCTGATACTCGATCATCTGGCGCTTTTCCTCAACGACCAGAATCTCCTGCAAGCCTGTGGCGAACTCACGTGTGATCGATGCTTCCAGGGGCCATACCACGGCCACCTTGTGAACCCGCAGACCAATCCGACGGCAGGTGTCATCGTCCAGCCCCAAGTCGTGCAAGGCTTGGCGCAGGTCGTTATAGGCTTTGCCACTGGCCATCAAGCCCAATCGCGCATGGGGAGAATCCAGCACCGTCTGGTTCAGGCGATTGGCCCGGATGTAGGCCAACGCGGCGTACCACTTGAAATCCATCAAACGCACTTCCTGCTCCAGCGCGGTATCTGGCCAGCGGATGTTCAGCCCACCGGGCGGCATCGCAAACTCAGTCGGGATCACGATCTTCACCCGATCCGGATCGACCGACACGGTAGACGCCGATTCAACGACCTCTTGAATGGTCTTCATCCCCGCCCACAGACCGGAAAACCGGCTCAAGGCATAGGCATGCAATCCCAAATCAAGAATCTCTTGAACCGAGCTGGGGAAAAACACCGGCAAGCCGCAAGCCTTGAAAATGTGGTCGCTTTGGTGCGCCACAGAAGAGCTTTTCGCAGCATGGTCATCCCCGGCGACTGCAATCACACCCCCATGCTTGGCCGTCCCGGCCATGTTGGCGTGCTTGAACACGTCAGAGCACCGATCCACGCCCGGGCCCTTACCGTACCAAAGCCCAAACACGCCATCGAAGCGCTGCCGCTCACGATGCAGATCCAACTGCTGGGTCCCCCAAACTGCAGTGGCCCCCAACTCTTCATTGACTCCGGGCTGGAAGACAACGTTGTGCTTGGTCAGGTGGGATTGGGCCTTCCACAGTGCCTGGTCATAACCACCCAGCGGAGACCCGCGATAGCCACTGATGAAGCCGGCCGTGTGCAAACCACTCATCGCGTCTCGGGTTTGTTGCAAGATGGGCAGGCGAACCAGCGCCTGGATGCCGCTCATGAAGGCACGCCCCCGCTCCAAGGTGTACTTGTCATCGAGCGACAAGGACGCCAGCGCCATCAACACATGTTCGGGTAGCGGAGCATTCATGAACCACCTCCATCAATGCAAAACCCAGTTTAGGCTTGTCCCCAATCGGGGGGGCTTATCGGTTTTACGGAGGACGTTCAGGGAGATTCAGTCCAACCACACCCAGCGCGCGGTATTAAGTCACGAGACCGAAGATAACTGCTGGATGCGACGCCTGACCAGCTCAATGTGAGCCCTCAGGTTATAGAGATGTTCGGAATAAGACAGTGGCGTCGGAATCTGACTGACGCCTTTTTCGACCTCATCGAGTTTCGCCAGCGCGCCAGCAATATCCAGCTTCTGTCGATCCCCCTCCAATTCGATGACATAGTGGATCAGTGCAAGTGAATGAGGTCTTCAGCACCGGATGCGGCATCCGCGGCAGCTGCAGCGGGTGCAGGTGCCGTTGATTCCATGTGGATATCCATACCCGACACGTCACGCTTCACGAGACGAACGGCGTTGCCTTTGCATTTCGGACTGGCGCAATAAGGGGGATTGCCATCGCCGAAGTTCACGACCTGATCGAGCTTGCCATCGAACGCCCAATACCACTGGGAATCCGGATCCATATCGGGAAAGGCTTCGTCATTGATGGCCGGATTGCGGCAGCGATACCAGAGGATGGATCGCAGTTCAGCCGGCCTGGGCAAGCGCCAGCCATCGACCTCTTCATCTCGGGCGGCACTGAAATCGACCTGATCGACGATACCAACGCACCCGACCTTGTCCTTCCATTTCTGCCCCAGGCTGCAGCGCTGCCAGGTCAATCCGGTCAACTTATCCAGCACCGTATCACCTTTGATATCAAAGCGGTCGGCAACGGGAGGATTGGCCCGGTTGGGGTTACAGCCAGCCCACGTGGACACCGTGGCCAATGCCAGGCTCACAGCACACAACACGGCCAAACAACTCGCACGCCCCATCACAGTCCTCTCACACACTTGCATCCATAGGCTGCCGGGGATACTGCACCGCAACACCGCGCGAATCAATCGGGTAGAACCTCCACCCCCCTCAGGCCGGTGGGTAAAGAAACAACGCACTCAGTTCAGAACGGTCGCCACGGTCATCAAAACACCCAGCGCGCCCAACAAGCCCAAAAACTCACTCATTCGGTAAACAGCACGTGCTTGTCGGCCCGACACTTTGCGGCTGCAGGTTTCCAGCCACAAGGTCATCCCGGCGAATACGGAAAAGCACAACGCGGCGCCAACGGTACCCCACACCATTGCAGCCGTGGCTGCCGCCACAACGCTGACTGCCAGACCGAACCATGTCTGCCCTTTGAATACCCACTGAATCCCTGGCATTTTGTACTCCCGCCTGATTGAGACACTTGCAAATCTAGACAAGCCTCAGCCGGTGCTGCGTC
>JAGWLR010000039.1 GCA_028864885.1 Burkholderiales bacterium
GCGAGGCCCTGACCGCCATGGGGATGATCACCGAGGCGCAATTGCAGGAAGCCTTGGCTCAGCAAAAGCGAGACCGTGGCACGCCATTGGGTGAGTTGCTCATTCGTATGGGGCTGGTATCGCGCGACGACCTGCAAACGGCCCTGGCGCGCAAGATGGGCTACCCCCTGGTCAACCTGGAAAAATTCAAGCCCGAGATGGACGCCTTGCTCAAGGTGCCTTTTCAGGTGGCCGGGCGCTTGATGGTGGTGCCGCTGCTGTTGCGCGACAACACCCTCATCGTCGCGCTGGAAGACCCCAGCAAACGCCTGACGCTGGCCGAGCTGGAGTTCATTACCCAGTGCAAGATCGTGCCCGTGCTGGGGCAGCACTCGCAGATCCAGTGGGCGATTCGCGATGCCTACGCCAACATCGGCGCCGATGTGGGGGATCACCCAGCACGCATCGAGAGCGAGCCCCCGGCGTTTGAGCTGGAATCGGTGGGGTCGATTCAATTGGTGGCCGATCTGGAGGCCAACCGCGATGCCCTCAACCGCGAAGACGACAAGCCCATTGAGCAAAGCGACAACTCGCTGGTTCGCCTGATCAACACCATGATCGTCGAGGCCTATACCCAGGGCGTGTCGGACATCCACGTTGAATGCTATCCGGGGCGTGACAAGGTCAAGATCCGATTCCGCAAAGATGGGGCCCTGCTGCCCTACCTGGAGCTGCCGCACAACTACCGCAATGCCATGGTGGCGCGGCTCAAGATCATGTGTGATCTCGATATTTCCGAGCGCCGCAAGCCTCAGGATGGCAAGATCAATTTCGCGCGCTTCGTGCCCCAGTACAAGATCGAGCTGCGGGTGGCCACGATCCCCACCAACAATGGTCTGGAAGACGTGGTGATGCGGATCCTGACCTCGGCCAAGCCCTTGCCTTTAGACAAGATCGGGCTGAGCCCCGACAACTTGGGGCGCCTGCAAAAGGCCATGGAACGGCCCTACGGCATGGTCCTGTGCGTGGGCCCAACAGGCTCGGGTAAAACGACCACGTTGCACTCGGCGCTGAGCTACATCAACGAGCCAGGGCGCAAGATTTGGACGGCTGAAGACCCGATTGAAATCACCCAGCCCGGCTTGCGGCAGGTGCAGGTCAACAGCAAGATCGAATGGACCTTTGCCAAGGCCCTGCGTGCCTTCCTGCGGGCCGATCCCGATGTCATCATGGTGGGCGAAATGCGGGACGAAGAAACCGCCAGCATGGGGATCGAGGCCTCGCTCACGGGCCACCTGGTCTTGTCCACCCTGCACACCAACAGCGCCCCCGAGACCGTGACCCGCTTGCTTGACATCGGCATGGATCCCTTCAATTTTGGCGACTCTTTGCTGGTGGTGCTGGCGCAGCGTCTGGTACGCAGGCTGTGCACGGAATGCCGCATTTCAGAGCCGGCCAGTCAGGCCTTCATCGATGAGTTGCTTGACGACTACCTTTACAACGTCCCTGCTGGGGTGCCGGCCTTGACGCATGCGGTAGTGTTGTCACGTTGGGTGGAGCAGTTCGGCCACAACGGCAAACTCATGCTGCACCACAACAAGGGATGTGAACGTTGCACCCACACAAGGTTCAAGGGGCGGTCGGGCATTCATGAACTGATGTCGATCAGCAAAGATCTGCGGCGCCTGATTCAAACGGGTGCAAGGGCCGAAGAGCTGCAACAGCAGGCCATGCGCGAAGGCATGCGAACCTTGCGTCAGGATGGGATCGACAAGGTGTTGGCCGGGGTGACCAGCCTGGATGAGGTCAGGGCGACCAGCAATCGTTGAGGTTGTTGTACCCGCGCAGCAACAAGGTTGCCAAAAAAGGTGCAAGATAGACGTCAAGAAGTCGCGAATTGATCTGGAAAGCACTGGTTTTTCTGGGTATCCAGACCATCCGATTTCATTGATCTTAGGTGTTAAGGCGATGCGAGTCAGTCGGGCCGGGTCACCAAGCTGGGAATCCTGGCCAGACAGATGGACATCAATGGCTTGAGTCGTTGGTTCTGGAGGTCTGCATGGACGTCATCAGCAACTTCGCAGCTCGTTACGAGCGCACCCGCGAAGAGGAATATTCCCTCGAGGAATACCTCGAAATCTGTAAGCGGGACACGACCGCTTATGCCACCGCCGCCGAACGCATGTTGAAGGCGATCGGCGAGCCGCAGATGATTGACACCCGCAATGACCCCCGGCTGTCGCGCATCTTCACCAACAAGGTCATCAAGATCTACCCGGCCTTTGAAGAGTTCTATGGCATGGAAGATGCCATTGAGCAGGTGGTCAGTTACTTCCGCCATGCCGCGCAAGGCCTGGAAGAAAAGAAGCAGATCCTGTATCTGCTGGGGCCAGTGGGCGGCGGCAAATCGTCGATTGCCGAGCGGCTGAAGCTGTTGGCTCAGCATGTGCCGTTCTACGCCATCAAGGGTTCGCCGGTGAACGAGTCGCCCCTCGGCTTGTTCGACCCCACCGAAGATGGCCCGATCCTGGAAAAGGAATACGGCATTCCAAGCCGCTACCTGCAGCGTATCCTCAGCCCCTGGGCGGTGAAGCGACTGGAAGAGTTTGGCGGCGACATCCGCAAGTTCCGCGTGGTCAAGCGCTACCCCAGCATCCTCAAGCAGGTTGGCATCGCCAAAACAGAGCCGGGTGACGAAAACAACCAGGACATCTCCAGCCTGGTGGGCAAGGTTGACATTCGCAAGCTCGAAACCTACGCGCAGGATGACCCCGACGCTTACAGCTACTCGGGTGGCCTGTGCTTGGCCAACCAGGGCTTGCTTGAATTTGTCGAAATGTTCAAGGCACCCATCAAGGTGCTGCACCCGCTGCTGACCGCCACCCAAGAAGGCAATTTCAAGGGCACAGAAGGTTTCGGGGCCATCCCGTTTGACGGGGTGGTGCTGGCGCACTCGAACGAATCTGAGTGGAAGGCCTTCCGCAACAACAAGAACAACGAAGCCTTCCTGGATCGGATCTACATCGTCAAGGTACCGTATTGCCTGCGTGTGAGCGAAGAGATCAAGATCTACGAGAAGCTGGTGCGTGGCTCGTCGCTGGCCAATGCGCCGTGCGCGCCGGGCACGCTCAAGATGATGAGCCAGTTCGCCATCCTGACTCGTTTGAAGGAGCCCGAAAACTCCAGCATCTTCAGCAAGATGCAGGTGTACGACGGCGAGAACCTGAAGGACACCGATCCCAAGGCCAAGTCGATTCAAGAGTACCGCGATTACGCCGGGGTGGACGAGGGCATGAGCGGCATCTCGACTCGCTTTGCGTTCAAGATCATCTCCAAGGTGTTCAACTTCGATAGCCAGGAAGTGGCGGCCAACCCTGTGCACCTGATGTATGTGCTGGAGCAGCAGATCGAGCGCGAGCAGTTCCCGGCCGAGACCGAGCAAAAGTACATCTCGTACATCAAGGAGATGCTGGCGCCGCGCTATGCCGAGTTCATCGGCAAAGAGATTCAGACCGCGTACCTGGAAAGCTATTCCGAGTACGGGCAGAACATCTTTGACCGTTACGTCACCTACGCCGATTACTGGATTCAAGACCAGGAATACCGAGACACCGACACAGGCGAGATCTTTGACCGTGGGGCCTTGAACGCCGAGCTGGAGAAGATCGAGAAGCCTGCGGGCATCGCCAACCCGAAGGACTTCCGCAACGAGATCGTGAACTTCGTGCTGCGGGCACGAGCCAACAACGGCGGCAAGAATCCGCTGTGGACCAGCTATGAAAAGCTGCGCACCGTGATCGAGAAGAAGATGTTCAGCAACACCGAAGAGTTGTTGCCGGTCATCAGTTTCAACGCGAAGGCCAGCGCCGACGAGGTCAAGAAGCACGAAGACTTCGTCAACCGCATGGTCCAGAAAGGCTACACGGCCAAACAGGTTCGTCTGCTTTGCGAGTGGTATTTACGAGTCCGCAAGTCTTCGTGATGGAGGCTTGAGCGGGGGGAGTCCGGGCAGGACAAAGAGGTTGCATGACACGTCAACACATCATCGACCGCCGACTGGCGGGCAAGAACAAGTCAGTCGGCAACCGTGAACGCTTCCTGCGTCGTTACAAGGACAAGGTGCGGGAGGCCGTGCAGCGTGCCATCAACGGGCGCAGCATCCGCGACATCGAAAAGGGTGAGGACATCGCGATCCCCAAGCGGGATCTGTCTGAGCCGGTGTTCAGCCATGGTGACGGCGGCACGCGCGAGGTTGTGCATCCCGGCAATCGTGAATACGTGCGGGGCGACCGCATCGAAAAGCCCCAAGGTGGCGGTGGGCAGGGTAGTGGCTCGGGCGAGGCCAGCGATTCAGGGGAGGGCGAAGACGACTTCGTCTTCTCGCTGAGCAAAGAAGAGTTCATGCAGGTCTTCTTCGAGGATCTGGCTTTGCCCAATATGGTGAAGACGGCGTTGGCTGAAGTGCCCGAATGGAAAAGCCAGCGCGCGGGATTTTCCAGCGACGGCACCCCCAATAACCTGCACGTGGTGCGTTCCATGCGCGGGGCGCTGGGCCGGCGGATCGCACTGGGCGCCAGCAGTCGCCGTGAAGTGCAGGAGCTTGAGGCACGGCTGGAAGAATTGCGCCGGCTCAACGCGGAGGCCAGCAACGGGCCCGGCGATGCGGCTTTGGTTCAAGAGCGGGCCAAGGAAATCGAAGAGATCGAGGCGCGCCTGCATCACCTGCGCGGGCGCCTCATGGGGATCCCGTTTCTGGACCCGATCGACTTGCGTTTCCGCAGCCGCATCAAGGTCCCGGTGCCGACGACCAAGGCGGTGATGTTCTGCGTGATGGACGTGTCAGGTTCGATGGACGAGCAGCGCAAGGAGTTGTCCAAGCGTTTCTTCATCCTGCTTTACCTGTTCCTGACTCGGCATTACGACAAGATCGAACTGGTCTTCATTCGCCATCACACCCAGGCGCAAGAGGTCAGTGAAGACGACTTCTTCCATGCCACCGAAACAGGCGGCACGGTGGTGTCCAGCGCCTTGGTGTTGCTCGATGAAATCATTCAGTCTCGCTACCCCACCAGCGAGTGGAACCTTTATGTGGCCCAGGCCAGCGATGGCGACAACTGGCACCACGATTCCAGCCGTTGCCGCGAGATCATTGAAGACAAGATCTTGCCCTTGGTTCGCTACTACGCCTACGTGCAGGTAGCGCAGACCGAGCAGAACCTGTGGGATGAGTACCTTGTTCTGGCCGAAAAGTACAAGCACTTTGCCATGCGCAAGGTGTTGGATGCGTCCCAGATTTATCCGGTCTTCCGTGAGTTGTTCAAGAAGGAAGGAGTGGATGCATGAGTACCGCTGACCACACCAAACCCTTGCCCGGCCCCTCCGATTGGTCATTTGAACTGATCGAGGAGTATCACGATGTGATCCGGGCCACCGCCGAACGCTTCCAGCTCGACACGTATCCGAACCAGCTGGAAATCATCACGGCTGAACAGATGATGGACGCCTATGCCAGCGTGGGCATGCCGGTCAACTACCGGCACTGGTCTTACGGCAAGGAGTTCATCGCTACCGAAAAGAACTATCGACGCGGATTCATGGGCCTGGCTTATGAAATCGTGATCAATTCAAATCCCTGCATCAGCTACCTGATGGAAGAGAACACCATGGCCATGCAGGGCTTGGTGATTGCCCATGCGGCGTACGGACACAACAGCTTCTTCAAGGGCAATTACCTGTTCCGCATGTGGACTGATGCGGGCTCCATCATCGACTACCTGGTCTATGCCAAGAACTATGTGGCGCGCTGTGAGGAGCGCTACGGTATCGACGCTGTTGAAGAATTGCTGGATTCGTGCCACGCCCTGATGAACCATGGGGTGGATCGTTATCGCCGCCCCAGCAAGCTGTCGCTCGACAAAGAGCTGGCGCGGCAGGAAGAACGCGAAGCCTATTTGCAGCAACAGGTCAACGATTTGTGGCGTACCTTGCCCCGGCGTGCCGACAAGTTGAGCGAGGAAGAGTCCATCCGGCGCTTCCCAGCAGAGCCGCAAGAAAATCTGCTGTACTTCATTGAAAAGAACGCGCCGTTGTTGGAACCCTGGCAGCGTGAGATTGTGCGCATTGTGCGCAAGGTGGCGCAGTATTTCTATCCGCAGCGTCAGACCCAGGTGATGAACGAAGGTTGGGCCACGTTCTGGCACTACACCCTACTCAACACCATGTATGACGATGGCTGGCTGACCGACGGCATCATGCTTGAGTGGCTGAAGTCGCACACCAATGTGGTCTATCAGCCCCCGGTGGGCAGCCGAGCCTACAGCGGCATCAATCCGTATGCGCTGGGCTTCGCCATGTACAGCGATCTCAAGCGCATCTGCGAGAACCCCACGCCAGAAGATCATGCCTGGTTTCCCGACTTTGCGGGCTCGGCGGTGGGCAAGCCCAAAGAAGAGCATGCCTGGCTCAAGACCTTGGATTACGCGATGCGGAACTTCAAGGATGAGAGTTTCATCGGGCAGTTTTTGTCGCCCAAGGTGATGCGCGATTTCCGCTTCTTTGCCATCCGCGATGAAGAGGAAGCCTCTGAGTACGAGGTCAGCGCCATCCACGATGAGTTGGGCTATCGCAACCTGCGTGAATCCTTGTCACGCCAATATGACCTGGGCTCGCGTGAGCCCAACATCCAGGTGTGGAGCGTGAACTTGCGAGGCGATCGGTCTCTGACTTTGCGCCATGCCCGTCACAACGATCGGCCGCTGGGCGACGCCACCCGCGAGGTGCTCAAGCATGTGGCGCGGCTGTGGGGCTTCCCAGTTCACATGGAGAGCGTGAACCACGACGGGGATGTGCGCCAGCACTGGACGGTGGTGCCGCCCAACGCTGACTGAGTCAGTCGCCTGCCTGGGTATCCAGATCTTGCAGCAGGCTATCGACGGCCCGCTGCATCACATTACGCTCTTCCAGGCTGGTGGCCAGGCCTTCGCTGCGCAGACGCTCCAGAGCCCGATGGGTCAGAGAGTGCATGCGGCCGGCATGATCGCTGGAGAACATGAAGAACTGACGGTTGGCGCTGAACCACAGCAGGTGAGCCGAGGTCCACTTGCCTTGCAGCAGGAGCTTGCACCAACTGCCTTTCTGGAGGGAGTCGATCCATTCGGCAGCGGCCGTGTCCGCCGTTTGTTGATTTTGGGCGTCGTCACCGAATGAAAGCGGTACGGTCGGCAGTGAACCAACGTTGGTGTCGAGCACCTGACGTCGTAGCGCGTATTCGAAGGGCTCGTCGTCGGGCTCCATTTCTTCCTGCATCTGGCGCACCAGTTCTTCGGGCGTGGGCTCGGGGCGCACGCGGCCGGTGCTGCGCAGGTAGCGCGAGTGGATGATCATCAGCTCATCGAGGATGGCGTCGCGCTGTCCTTGTGGCAGATTGATCAGTGCCATGCCCCTCTGCAGCCGCTCGATCAGGCTGGGCAGGAGTTTTCGCAAGGTATCCCGGTCGGCCTGGGATTCCGGGCGCTGCAGGCTGAGCAGCAGGTCGTCGACAGTCGACAGCATGTCCTGTGCTTCTGGTGAGTCCTCACCTTGCGTGGCCATCGTGTGTGCCAAGACATCGACCCAGGCCCCCCCAAGGAAATCCTTGACGCGTTCGCTGACCTTGGTCGCGGCCAGTTGGTGGGCAATCTGCTGTTTCAAGATCGGGCGCAAGGCGTGCCGCTGATCGGCCATTTCGAGCTCGGCCACAGCTTGCCGGGTCGGCTGCAGTTCTTGTTGCGATTGCTGCTCGATGTAGGTTTGCACCTTTTGCAGGGCATCTTCGAATTGGGCGGCTTGTGGCTTGGGGTGCTCCACCAACTGCCGAACCAAGGGTTCGAGAAAGCGCATGAAGGCCGACAGAGACACCTGCTGCTCGTCGGCAGCGTAGCCGTTGGCATGCGAGGCCACCTCGTTGATCAGGCGCCAGGCGGGGTGTTGATGGCTGCGCAGGATCCGGGGGTCCTTCATGGCCACTTTGAGCACCGAGGGCTGAAGTCGATCAATCACGCGTTTGACGTCGGGCTGCACCGCCTGGTCTTTGCTCATTTGCTCGAACAAGCGCGAGAGGAGGGCCAGGGCCTGCACGTCCACTGCGGGTTGTGTCGGCATTCGCTGCTGCTGCAGGTTGTGCATGGCGTGGTCGAGCGTGGCCGACACCATGGACGCGGGCATCACCTGGTCCATCAACTGTCTGGCGGGGATGCGGTTGAGCAAGCTTTGCAGCGCGCCAGGTTGCGTGACGTTGACGTCCGAGACGCGAGGCGGCTTCGGCTGGGTGACCGCTTGGTAGGCCAGTGGCGCAAGTCCCTGCGATTTCAGGCGGGCACAGGTTTCAGCATAAAACGCCTTGAGTAGCGAAGCGAAAACGCGCCCCCCGATCCGGAGTAGCAGGTTGCGAGCCCCTGGGGCCAGATCAATGTCGCTGGTGGCCAGGCTCAAGGCTTTGGCAAACACGGCGGGGCGGAACACATTGGCATCGGCGCGCAGACGCGTTTCGCCTTGCAGCGTGGCTGCGTAGGCCTGCATCTCACGCAACTCCCATTCGGCTTCGAGGTCGATGAGTTGTACCGTGCGCGAGATTTCAATTTCTCGCTCGGCCTCGGATTCGTCGACCAAGGTCAGTTGATCCAGGCGGATCTGGTCGATTCGGGTGGGGCTGGGCGTGGAGGCTTGGGAGGATTCGACTTCGGCCTGAATGTGAAACACCAGGCGATCTTCCAGCTTACGACGCTGAGTCAGCAGGGTTTCTTGAACCTGAAACAGCAGATTGCGGTCAGTGGCCAGCGTCAGCTCAGGGCTCGACGAGCGCAGCGTGGCCATGGTCTCGTCCACCCATTGAGCAGCCAGCAAGGGGCATTGCCCCAGGGTGTCCTGGAGATGCTTCCGGTAGTAGGGGTTATCTGCCATCAGACCATCCTATGCCGCATATCACCACATGAAAGCCGTGAAGTGGCTCACACAAAACGCCCAGTTCGAGCGATTCGGCCCCGTCTTGGTTCATTTTCGGCTGGAAATAGGCTGTGTTGAAGCCTGTTTATCTCGCTAAAGCTTTTGCCGGGGTCGCCAAGAATGGGGGCACGTAGCAGTAAATCGACCTTGCTTCCATGTCAGACGAAAGCTCACAAGACAAGCAGTTACCCGCCTCAGAGCGGAAACTGAAAAAAGCCCGGGAAGACGGCCAGGTCGTCCGTTCCCGTGACTTGGGGCATTTCTTTGTGGTTCTGGCCGCCACGGG
Organism: Burkholderiales bacterium; assembly: GCA_028864885.1. Classification (GTDB taxonomy): domain Bacteria; phylum Pseudomonadota; class Gammaproteobacteria; order Burkholderiales; family Burkholderiaceae_C; genus Aquabacterium. The sequence continues at coordinate 9,245 of JAGWLR010000039.1, forward strand.
GGTGTTGCTGGCCCTGACGCCGGTCTGGATGGATCGCCTGCAGAACCAGTTGAGCGTGGGCTTGCAGTTCGATGCGCGCACGGTGGCGTCGCCCGACATGATGCTGCAACGCCTGGGTACCTTGGTCGGCCAAGCCCTTCTGATGGTGGTGCCTTTCGGTCTGGCGGTGGCGCTGGCCTCGGTGGCAGCCGGTGTGGTGTCTGGTGGCTGGGTGATGACCTTCAAGGTGCTGCGCCCCAACTTCGGCAAGCTCAACCCCATCTCGGGCTTCGGCAATCTGTTTTCCAAGCAGCAACTGATTGATGCCCTCAAGGCTTCCTTGATGGCCTTGATCCTGGGGGCAGCGGGCGCCATGTTCCTGTCGAAAGTCTGGCCTGACATGGTGTCGTTGATGGCGCGTCCGTTGCCGGCTGCGATCCATGACCTGGGAGTCACGATTGGCCAGGTGCTGGGCTCCATGCTGCTGGTGATGGCCGCTTTCGCCCTGGTGGACTGGCCCCTGCAGCGCTTCCTGTTCGCTCAGAAGATGAAGATGAGCCATCAGGAAATGAAGGACGAATTCAAGCAGCAAGAAGGCAATATGGAGGTCAAGGGCCGCATCAAGCAAAGGATGCGTGAGATGGCCAAGAAGCGTATGCTGGCTGCTGTCCCCAAGGCGGATCTGGTGGTGATGAACCCCACCCACTACGCCGTTGCCTTGAAGTACGACGAAGCCACCATGGGCGCCCCCCGCGTTGTGGCCAAAGGCCTGGATTTGCTGGCCTTCCGTATCCGTGACATCGCCACTGAAAACCGCGTGCCTGTGCTGGAAGCGCCTCCTCTGGCGCGTGCGCTGTACGCCAATACCGAAGTGGATGCTGAAGTGCCCATGGCCCTGTACAGCGCGGTGGCCCAGGTTCTGGCCTATGTGTATCAACTCAAGGCCGCCCTGTCGGGTCAGGCCCCGATGCCGGGCAACATGCCTGATCTGGATGTGCCGGCCGCCCTGGATCCCTTGCAATCGACCAAGCTCAAGGAGCAGGTCGAAGCCGAGTCAGATGTGATGAGCAGTGTGGAGACTGAGTGATGAATCCCTGGCTTCAAAAACTCCAGCAACTGACCGGTGGTCAGCTCAAAAACACCCAGGCCATGATGGCGCCGATGGTGGTGGTGTTCGTTCTGGCCCTGATGGTGTTGCCCCTGCCGCCGTTCATCCTGGATTTGTTCTTCACCTTCAACATCGCAACCGCTTTGATGGTGATGATGGTGGCGGCCACGATGCTCAGACCGCTGGATTTCGCGGCGTTTCCGTCGGTCTTGCTGCTGACCACCTTGTTGCGTCTGTCGCTGAACGTGGCCTCGACCCGCGTGGTGCTGATGCAGGGCCACACCGGGGCTAGTGCAGCTGGCCGCGTGATCGAGTCGTTTGGCCACTTCCTGATCGGCGGCAACTTTGCCGTGGGTTTGATCGTGTTCGCGATTCTGGTGGTGATCAACTTTGTGGTGATCACCAAGGGTTCTGAGCGGATCGCCGAAGTCAGTGCCCGCTTCACTTTGGATGCCATGCCTGGCAAGCAGATGGCCATTGATGCGGACTTGAGCGCCGGCCTGATCGACGACAAGGAAGCCAAGCGTCGTCGCCAGGAAGTCGGCGAAGAAGCCGAGTTTCACGGTTCGATGGACGGTGCCTCGAAATTCGTTCGGGGTGATGCCATTGCCGGCATCCTGATCCTGTTCATCAACATCATCGGTGGCTTTGTGATTGGCGTGGTTCAGCACGACATGTCACCCGGGGATGCGGCCAGCTCTTACGTGCTGTTGGCGGTGGGTGATGCGCTGGTGGCCCAGATACCGGCCTTGCTGATCTCGGTGGCGTCTGCGATGGTGGTGTCGCGCGTCGGCAAAGAGCAAGACGTTGGCCAGCAGATCATGGGCCAGATGTTCACGAATCCGAAGGTCATCGGTGTGGCCGCCGGCATCATCGGCATGCTGGGGGTGATCCCAGGCATGCCCGCCCTGATCTTCCTGCCCGTGGCCGGCGGCCTGGGCTACGGCGCCTGGCGGATGAACGAAAAGCAGGAAGCTGCCCGCAAGGCGCCCAAACCAGTCGAAAAGCCGGCGGAAGCCGTCAACCCGAATGGCGAAGCCACCTGGGAAGACCTGCAGCCGGTCGACACCCTGGGGCTCGAGGTCGGCTATCGCCTGATCCAGCTCGTGGACAAGGATCGTGGCGGCGATTTGTTGAACCGGATCAAGGGCGTTCGCCGCAAGTTCGCGCAAGAAGTCGGCTTTTTGCCGCCATCTGTGCACATCAAGGACAATCTGGAGCTGCGCCCCAGCTATTACCGCATCACCCTGCGCGGCGCTGTGGTGGGCGAGGGCGAGGTGTTTCCCGGCATGCTGATGGCCATCAACCCCGGCCATGTGACCAATCCGATTCAGGGCGCTGCGGCGGTCGATCCCGCCTTTGGGCTGCCGGCGGTGTGGGTGGAAGAAAGACAACGGGATGTCGCGCAAATGGCCGGTTACACCGTGGTTGATCCCTCGACCGTCGTGGCCACACATCTTTCACACTTGATGCAACACCATGCAGCCAAGTTGCTGGGCCGGGTAGAGACCCAACAGCTGGTGGAGCATGTAACAAAACTGGCCCCCAAACTCATCGAAGACGTGGTCCCCAAAATGGTTGGCATCGCTACATTGCAGAAGGTCTTGCAGCTGCTGCTGGAAGAAGGTGTGCACATTCGCGACATGCGCTCGATCATCGAGACGGTTGCCGAGCAGGCTGCCATGTCGCCGGCCATCGCCAACGACCCAGCCGAACTGGCCAAGCGCATCCGTGTGGGCCTGGCCCCGGCCATCGTGCAGCAGATCTACGGCCCGGTTCGCGAACTGGACGTCATCGCCATCGAACCCGATCTGGAGCGTCTGCTGACCCAGGCCTTGACCGGCGCCAGCGGTCCCATGCTCGATCCCGGCGTGGCCGATCACCTGACCCGTCAGGCGGCCGACGCCACCCAACGTCAAGAAAACCTGGGCCATCCGGCTTGCCTGCTGGTGCCAGACGCCATCCGCCCCATGGTGGCCCGTCTGCTCAAGCGTGCCGCACCTCGTCTCAAGGTGCTGGGACACAGTGAAATCCCTGAGACTCATTCGATTCGCATCGGTACCCTGATCGGAGGCCACGCATGAACGTCAAACGTTTTATCGGACGCAATTCTCGCGAAGCCATGCAGAAGGTCAAAGCAGCCTTCGGGGATGATGCAGTCGTCCTGTCCACCAAACCCGCGCCTGAGGGCGGCATCGAAATCCTGGCCATGGCTGCCGACAGCGTCCCGGCCATCGATTCCTACCCCGTGGAGCGCGCCGAGCCGGTGGCCCCTCGCACCGCTGCAGCCCACTTGCCCATGAGCAAGTCTGCTGCACCGGTTCAGGAAGCGCCGTCGCAGCGCGAGGCCAGCAAGTCCAGCGTGAGCGGCACGGTGGCCAATCTGGCCAACTCGGTTCAAGATGACGTCAAGCAATTGGCCATGAGCACGCTGTCCTTTCAGGACTATGTGCGTGAGCGCATGCTGAAGCGCCGTCAGGCTGCCATGCAGTCTCGCACTGAGCCCGCTTTGGCCGCATCGCCTGAAGAGCAACTGACCCAGCGTTTTGCTCAGCCCAAGCCGAAGCGTCCCGCTGTGACCACCTCGGTCGACCTGGGTGGGGAGCCCATGGTTGCGCCAGCCGCTCGTCAGGACGACGTGCCCGAGGCTAGGCCGGATGTGCAGCAACTGGTGTCGACTCGGCCACAAATGCCTCAGCAGCCCGTTCAGCAAGCCAAGCCCGCACCGGCTCGCCCGGCGCAGGCGGTACCTCTGCGAACTGACAACCCTGAGCTCACCCTCAACGGTTTGACCGCGCGCCAGAATCCCCCACGTGAATCCAAGCCCGATGCGGCCACGATGGAAGCCCTGAAGACTGCCCAGGAGGCCAATGCCACGATGCTGGGCGAACTGCGGGCCATGCGTGCCATGATGAAAGAGCAGTTTGAAACCATGGCGTTCATCGAAAAGCTCGGTCGCACGCCTTCGCAAGCCGCTTTGGCGCAAAAGCTGCTGGACGGCGGTTTTTCTCCAGTGTTGATCCGCAAGATGATGGATGCGATGCCTGCGGAAGTGTCGTCAGGCGCCCATGACGAAGTGCAGTGGGCAACCCAAGTGCTGCAGCGCAACCTGAACACGGCTGACCAGGAAGCCGGGATCGAAGACCGCGAGGGCGTGTTTGCCCTGATCGGATCGACCGGGGTCGGCAAGACCACCACCACGGCCAAACTGGCGGCGGCTTTCGCGGCCAAGCATGGCGCACACAACCTGGGCTTGATCACCCTGGATGCCTACCGTCTTGGCGCCCATGAGCAACTGCGTGCCTACGGCCGCATCCTGGGCGTGCCCGTGCACATGGCCCATGATCGCGCCGCGCTGGAAGACCTGCTGGAGCTGTTGTCCAGCAAGAAGCTGATTTTGATCGACACCGCCGGCATGCCCCAGCGCGATGCTCGCTGCAAGGAATTGCTGGACATGCTGGCTCATCCCAGCATCCAAAAATTGCTGGTGGTCAACTCTGCAGCCCAGGGCGACGCCATCGAGGATGTGATGCTGTCCTACCAGGCCAATCAGTGCGCGGGCGTGATTTTGTCCAAGCTGGATGAGGCTGTGAAGCTCGGTCCGGCCCTGGATGCGTTAATTCGTCACAAAACCAAGGTTTTGGGGGTGGCAAATGGGCAGCGCGTGCCAGAAGATTGGCATCGACTGTCTGCTCAAGCGCTGATCCATCGGGCTTTGCGTGCCAGCCTCAATCCAGCCTACCGGCTGGACCCCAACGAGGTGAGTCTGGTGTTTTCGATGCCCCCCGTCAGCCCGATCGAAGCACAGGCGGCTGCACGAACTGTTTGATGACGTCCGATTCTGTTTGACCGATCCGATCACCATCACAACAACATGATTCGTTCTGACCGATCAACAACCGGATCCAGCCTCGGGGCAGGTCGCCCCATGGATCAGGCGCATGGCTTGAGGCAAATGTTCACCACCCGGGTGATTCGTTTCATCCCGGTCGTCGCCAACCCCAGCGCAGCTTGTGGTGGCGTGGTGTTGGAGCGCCTGTGCGCTGCATACGGCAACTTTGGCCTCAGTACCCTGGTGGTTGATGCCAGTGATCAGGCTCGCCCTCCCAGTGAATTGGCCGATTTCGATCTGTCGGAAGGCATCGAAGTGCTGTCGTCGCAAGTCAAGTACATGCCGGCCCGTGGCCTGCCGTTGCGGCATGTCGATGCCCGTGGCTCGTGTGCTACTTTGCTGGATGCCCTGGCCGACGCTTCACCCCAAAGCGATGTCGTGTTGATTCATGCGTCCGCCAGCGAACTGGTTCGCATCTTCGGGCAGCGCGCGCGGCAAAGCAATTTACGTCCGCTGCTATTCAGCAATGACCGGGCCGAAGGCCTGACCGACGCCTATGGGGCCATCAAGATCTTCGTGCAACGCGCGCATTGGATGACCTACGACCTCGTGGTGTGCGCCTCCGGCAGATCGACGCAGGCCGACGAGGTCGCACGTCGCCTGGGGCAATGTGCAGACAACTTCCTGGGGGCCGCGCAGCGTCGCGCTCTGCGCCTGGATCCGGCTGAATCCGCCACCCTCGATCCCAGCCCTGAATTTCAGGAGTTGGCTGCCGGACTGCTGCAGTCCGCCTGGACTCAAACCCTGGGCGACACTGCTTTCGACCACCTCGTGTCACCGGGGGCAGCCTTGCCCTCTCGTGTCACACCAGTATTGAATTGATGCCATGGAGCAGAACATGTACACCGCCAAAGGCCGTCTCGACATCGATTCCATGCTCAAGCAATACAGTCCTCTGGTGCGTCGCCTGGCCCATCAGATGATCGCCAAGCTGCCTGCCAACGTTGAAATCGATGACCTGATTCAGGTCGGCATGATTGGCTTGTCTGACGCGTTGACCCGCTTTGACGCTGGCCAGGGGGTGCAGTTTGAAACCTTTGCCACCCAGCGAATCCGTGGTGCCATGCTCGATGAGTTGCGCGGTGCTGACTGGCTCAGCCGCGGCACCCGCAAACAGCAGCGTGACATCGAAACCGCAGTGCACAAGCTGGAGCAACGCCTGGGCCGCGCGCCGCAGGAAAGCGAAATCGCCAAAGAAATGGGCATGACCCTGATCGAATACCAGGAAATGCTGGGCAAGGTTCGTGGCACCCAATTGATCTACCTCGAAGACATGAGCGGCGAGGATGGCGACAATGATTACCTGGATCGCCATGTCACCGACGAAGGCAATGACCCCTTGGCTTTGCTTCAGGACCAGCGCATGCGCAAGGCCCTGGTCGAAGCCATCAAGAACCTGCCTGAGCGCGAACAGTACGTCATGAGCATGTACTATGAGCAGGATATGAACCTCAAGGAAATTGCTGCGGTGTTGGGCGTGACCGAATCACGTGTGTGCCAGCTGCACAGCCAATCGATTGCACGCTTGCGAGTCAAGCTGCGGGAGTGGTAAACAGTCTGGCGTCACCGCTCCGACTGTGAGGCGACCATGTTCAGGGTGTTTCGAAGAGAGCCGGCGGTCCAGGTTGAGCCGCCGCCGATAGTTCAGCCGCAAGACACTGCTTGCGACGTCCAGCAATTGGCCACGGGATTGGCCAAAGACACCAGCGGGCTAGGGATGGAGGCTGCCCAATTGCGAGGCACACTTGAGGACACAGGTGTCGTCGCGCAGCATGAGCAAGAGTCTTTGAACCAGCTTGCTTCACAGTTGCAGGATATTGTGCGTGCACAAGCGCTGATTCGCGATCTTGGCAGTGAAGGCCTAGACTCAGTGACACTGGCGCGCGACAGTGTGGCCCATGTTGGTCGTGAAGTGTCAGGCGTTGTTCAGACCTTGCAGTCGGTCGCCGGTGCTGCCACAGACATCACTCAAATCGCCCTTCAGACCCGGCTGGTTGCCTTTAATGCCTCGGTGGAGGCCAAGCGAGCCGGCGTGGCCGGGGCTGGCTTCTCGGTGGTGGCAGATGCTGTGAAGGATCTCGCGACGCAGGTGGAGTTGAGTTCCAAAGCGATCATGAGCACAGTGGCAGAACTCGATCAACGGATTCAGAGCCTGGCACAGGAGCTCACCCAGGATGCGCCAAATCGTCAGGATTCCGGCCATCATCTGACCTTTTTCCAGGCGCTTACTCAGGTGGAGGAACGTGTCCAGCGCATCAGTCAGGCTGCGGACGAGAGCCAATCTTCGTCCGATTTGATCACGGCTCAGTTGCAGAATATGGGCCGAGAGATCTCCGTTACCAGAGAGGCTCTCAATGGTGCACTCAAGCGTAGCGAGCGCGTTCTGGGCGTATCGGAACGCCTCATGGAGGTCATTGCGGCATGCGGCATTCAAACTTCTGATACGCCCTACGTCAGGTTGGCACAGCGAGTGGCTGACATGGTCGCCGCTGCGCTAAAAGATGCTTTGGTGCATGGACGAATCAGTCTGTCCGACTTGTTCGATGAGCGCTATGTGCCGATCGAGGGCACAATGCCGTTGCAACACACCACACGGTTCAATGCCTTGGCTGACGACGTCTTTCCGTTGATTCAGGAACCCGCACTGAAAGAATTGCCAGATGTCGTCTTCTGCATCGCAGCCGACCGCAACGGGTACATCTCGACTCACAACAAGGTGTACTGCCACAAACAGCGTCCCGGTGATGTGGTTTGGAATACGGCCAACTCTCGTTGGCGTCGGATCTTCAATGACCGTACAGGATTAGCTTCGGCGCAGAACACTCGCCCATTCTTGCTGCAAACCTACCGGCGTGACATGGGTGGCGGGAAATTTGTCTTGCTCAAGGAAGTCGCCGCCCCCATCGTGGTGCAGGGGCGTCACTGGGGCGGACTGCGACTGGCTTACCGCTTCAACTGATTTTCGGCCGTCTAAGGTGTGGTCTCCACCATGACCGATATCAATGAAAGCTCGCGCAAGCTCTCTGACATCATTGGGGCATGCGACGGGGCATGCACCTGGTCAACGATGCTGGCGGCCGAATCACTGAAGAACCAAGCCAGCGGCCTGGTTCAATCGGTGGAGTTCTTCAAGCTTTGACTCAGCCGATCCGGCCCAACAGTAGGTACTCCATGAGCACCTTCTGAACATGCAGCCGGTTTTCGGCTTCATCCCACACGACCGATTGCGGGCCGTCGATGACGTCGGCCTCAACTTCTTCGCCACGGTGGGCAGGCAGGCAGTGCATGAACAAGGCATCCGGCGCTGCGACGGCCATCATGTCGGCGTCGACGCACCAATCCGCAAAAGCCTTTTTGCGCGCTTCGTTCTCGGCTTCAAAGCCCATGCTGGTCCACACGTCGGTCGTGACGAGATGTGCGCCTCGGCACGCATCCATCGGGTCCTTGAAGACCTTGTAGCAGGCGGTGTTGCTGATCCCTGCCACGGCAGCGTCGATTTCGTAGCCGCTGGGGGTGCTCACGTGCACCGTGAAGCCCAGAATCTCGGCGGCCTGCAACCATGTGTTGGCCATGTTGTTGCCGTCGCCCACCCAGGCCACCACCTTGCCTTTGATCGAACCACGGTGCTCGATGTAGGTGAAGATATCCGCCAGGATCTGACACGGGTGGAACTCATTGGTCAGGCCATTGATGACTGGCACACGCGAGTTGGCGGCAAACTTGACCAGCTTGGCCTGCTCATAGGTTCGGATCATTACCAGGTCGACCATGCGAGAGATCACCTTGGCGCTGTCTTCGATGGGCTCGCTGCGGCCCAGTTGGCTGTCGCCAGTGGTCAAATGCACCACCGAGCCACCCATCTGGTACATGCCTGCCTCGAAGCTCACGCGGGTCCGCGTGGAAGCTTTCTCGAAGATCATGGCCAGGGTGCGATCAGCCAGCGGCTGGTACTTCTCGTAATTCTTGAAGCGCCGCTTGATGATGGCCGCGCGTTCGAACAGGTATTCGTATTCGGCCGCGCGCAGATCCTTGAACTGCAGGTAGTGTTTGATCAGACTCATTCCGGGTTTCATGACTCAGACAGCACTTTCAGACAGGAATTGACGCACCAAGGGGGCCAGGATGGCCACGGTTTCGTCGGCTTGTTCGGTGGTGAAGATGAGAGGCGGCAGCAGGCGGATGACCTTGTCTGCGGTGACACTCAGCAGCAGGCCGGCTTCCATGGCGCGGGTCAGGATCGCGCCGCATGGCCGATCCAGTTCAACCCCGATCATCAGACCTTGGCCGCGGATTTCGCCTACTCCCTTGAGTTCGCTCAGTTCTCGGCGCAGCGCCGCCATCAGGTGCTGACCCACGCGCTCGGCATTCGCCAGCAATTGATCTTCTTCCATGATCTTGATGGTTTCAACCCCTGCGCGCATGGCCAGTGGGTTGCCACCAAAGGTGGTGCCGTGGTTGCCCGGTTGCAGCACGTTGGCAGCCTTGGGGCCACAGACCACGGCGCCGACCGGCACGCCCGAGCCCAGGCCTTTGGCCAAAGGCATGACATCGGGTTGGATGCCTGTCCACTGGTGCGCAAACCATTTGCCGGTACGACCCATTCCGCACTGCACCTCATCGAGCATCAACAGCCAGCCCTTTTCGTCGCACAGTTTGCGAACGGCTTGCAGGTACTCTGCTCGGGCCGGGTTGATGCCGCCTTCGCCTTGAATCACTTCCAGGAACACAGCGGTCACATTGGGATGGGTTCGGGCGACTTCTTCGAGGGCTGCGATGTCATTGAGCGGTACGCGCACAAAGCCTTCGACCAATGGCTCGAAACCAGCATGTACCTTCGGGTTGCCCGTGGCCGACAACGTGGCGATTGAGCGGCCATGAAAGGCCTTTTCGTATACCACCACCTCAGCTTTGTCGATGCCTTTTTCGTGGCCGTACTTGCGAGCGATCTTCAGCGCGGCCTCGTTGGCTTCCAGCCCTGAGTTGCAGAAGAACACGTTCGTCAGTCCGGAGCGCTCAACCAACAGGCGCGCGAGTTCCTCTTGCAGCGGCACCTGATAGTAGTTGCAGCAGTGAATCATTTTGCTGACCTGGTCCTGCAGGGCCGGGGTCAACTTGGGGTGCTTGTGCCCCAGCGTGTTGACGGCAATGCCGGACAACGCATCCAGATAGCGTCGGCCTTCGGTGTCCCAGACATAGGCGCCTTCTCCGTGCGACAGGGCGATCGGCAGGCGGCCATAGGTGGGCATCACATGGGGCATCGACACAGGGGCATTCATGACAGTGTTAGACCTTGCAAAAAAGAAAAAGGCGCAGGGCAAGGCTGCGCCATGTGCATTCTAAGGAAAAGGCGGGGTTGAATCGACCCTGCGCTGTGCCCAATTCCCAGAACAGCCCGTCTGTTGGGTGGGGGATCGTTCACGAACTGACAAGATTGGTGCACACTACGAGTCAAGTTGGTGCGGCATCTGACGAGATGCATACCGTGCGACAGGTTTGATGGGTGCCTCGGCTCCGCAGAATGCGGTGGGCTGAGGCATTGATCTTGCTTGTCTTTCCACCGTCAGCCACCTGAAAGGAGCTGTCAAGCATGGAAGCGGTTGTCGAGGTTGAAGCCACCACCAACGATGGGCAGTCGGGCTACCCGCTTGGACACCCAGATGATTCACGCAGCCGACAGACACAATCTGCCGCTGCATCTGTCAATGCACAGGTCATTGCACAGCCAGCCAAAAGCAGCACCGTGACAAGCTATTCGCGCATCAAACCCCGAGAAGTCTTCATCCAAGGTATCAACAGCAAAGGCCGATTGTTTCGCCCCAGTGATTGGGCTGAGCGCTTGGCTGGGGCCATGGCCAGTTTCAGGCCGGGTGGCGTGGCGATGGGGGCGGCAGCCCACCTGGGATATTCACCTTACTGCGTGCCCACGACCCTGGGTGACGTGAAATGCGTGGTGGTCAGTGAGGCTTTGCGGGACGTCGAACCCATGGCATGGGACTTCGTCATGAACTTCGCCAAGGACAACGATCTGCAGGTGGTAGACGGTTGCCTGTTGCCCTGAGGTCAGGGCAGGCAACAAAAAAGGCTCGCATAGCGAGCCTTTTTGCTGGGGTCGACCCGATCAGGCGGCGATGGCCTTGATCTTGGCAGACAGACGGCTCTTGTGGCGAGCAGCTTTGTTCTTGTGGAACAGACCCTTGTCGGCGATCGAATCGATCACGCTTTGGGCAGCCTTGAAGGCTTCAGAGGCCTTGGTCTTGTCGCCGGCTTGCACAGCCTTCAGCACGCCCTTGATGGCGGTGCGGAACTTGGAGCGCAGAGCAGAGTTGGCGGCGTTCAGCTTGACGTCTTGACGGACGCGCTTACGGCCCGAGGCAATACGAACGGTCTTTTTGGCTTTGGATGCAGATGCCATGATTTTCTGGCCTTGTCGATGCCCGACCCATTCAGATCAATTCGCACCCAACAAGGCAAAGTTGGTTGGAAAGCCTGTGAGTATACCACGGCACGCCGTTTGTGCCTAGAGGGGCCCGGGCCGCGTTCCTATAATGCCCGGATGAGTTTACTGAAATCTGCCTCCACTGTTTCGATGTTGACCCTGGCGTCACGCATTGCCGGCCTAGTTCGGGAACTGCTGATCGCTGCGGCCTTTGGAGCCAGTGCCAACACCGACGCCTTCAATGTCGCGTTCCGGATCCCCAATCTCTTGCGGCGCTTGTTTGCCGAAGGGGCATTTTCGCAGGCCTTTGTGCCGATTCTGGCGGAAAGCCGAACCCGCAACGGTGAAACCGCCACCCACGATCTGGTCAATGCGGTAGGTACGGTGCTGTTTGGCGTGCTGACCATCGTGTGTTTGATCGGGATTGTGGCGGCCCCTGCGTTCGTGTGGGTCATGGCCTCCGGGCTGAAAGAAAGCGGCGGGTTTGATGCTGCTGTGGTCATGACCCGGTGGATGTTTCCCTACATCGGCTTCATGTCTCTGGTGGCCCTGAGTGCGGGCATTCTGAATACTTGGAGCCGTTTTGCGGTTCCGGCCGTCACGCCCGTTTTGCTCAACCTGTCGATGATCGGCGCGGCTTTGTTCGTGGCGCCGTGGTTTCGGGAGCACGGGATTGAACCCATCTACGCCCTGGCTGTGGGCGTGATGGTGGGCGGGGTGCTGCAACTGGCCGTGCAGGTGCCCGCGCTGCTGAGGATCGGCATGGTGCCCCGCGTGGGGGTGACCCTGGCAGCGTGGCGGCGTGCGCGCGCTCACCCTGGCGTGGGGCGGATCTTGCGTCAGATGGCCCCGGCGGTGCTGGGGGTGTCGGTGGCGCAGTTGTCTTTGCTGGTCAACACCCAGATTGCGTCGCATCTGGGGGCGGGGGCGGTGTCCTGGCTGACTTACGCCGACCGCCTGATGGAGTTCCCGACCGCGATGCTGGGCGTGGCCCTCGGCGTGGTGTTGTTGCCGCAGTTGTCCCGGGCCCAGGCGGGGGGCGACACCACCCGGTTTTCCGAGTTGCTCGACTGGGGCTTGCGTCTGGTGGTATTGCTGGCCTTGCCTTGCGCGGTAGCCTTGCTGGTGTTTGCCACGCCATTGGTGGCGGTGCTCTACCACTACGGGCGCTTTACCCCGCACGATGTGCACCAAACCGTGGTGGCCTTGTCGTGCTATGGCGTCGGTTTGATGGGCCTGATTGGCGTGAAAGTGCTGGCACCGGGCTTTTACGCCACGCAAGACATCCGCACGCCCGTGCGCATTGGGATCACGGTGCTGGTCATCACCCAGGTGTTCAATGTCATCTTTGTGCCTTTCCTGGGGCACGCGGGCCTGGCTCTGTCGATCGGCCTGGGGTCTTTGGTCAACGCCACTTGGTTGATGTTCGGCCTGCGCAAGGCTGGGCGCTACCACCCCGCCCCGGGTTGGGCCTTGTTCACCGTGAGGGTGGTCATTGCCGCCTCGGTGCTGGGGGTGGGGCTGTGGATGGCATCCCATCACATTGACTGGATCGGGCTGCGTGAACACAAGCTGATCCGGGTCGGGGCCATGGCGGGCTGCCTCGCGGGCGCTGCTATCGTGTATTTCGGCACTTTGGCCGCCACCGGGCTGGATCTGAAAAAAGCCGTGCGCCGCTGAGCCTTACATCAGCGATCGAACCAGCTCGATCGCCTCTTCCACACGCTCGACAGGGTGAATGGTCAGGCCTTCAATCGGCTTCTTCGGGGCGTTGGCCTTGGGGACCACGGCGATCGAAAAACCCAGTTTTGCAGCCTCTTTGAGCCGATCCTGGCCCCTCGGCGCCGGGCGCACCTCTCCAGCCAGGCCGACTTCGCCAAACGCAATGAAGCCCTTGGGCAAGGCCTTGGCTCGCAAGCTGCTCTGGATGGCCAGCAACACCGCCAGGTCGGCTGCCGGTTCGCTGATGCGCACGCCCCCGACGGCGTTCACAAACACATCCTGATCGAAGCAAGCCATGCCTGCATGCCGGTGCAACACCGCCAGCAGCATGGCCAGGCGATCCCGCTCCAGCCCGACGCTCAGGCGTCGAGGGCTGGGGCCGCCTGAGTCGACCAGGGCCTGGATTTCTACCAGCATGGGGCGGGTGCCCTCAAGCGTGACCAGCACACACGATCCGGGGACAGGTTCACTGTGGGTCGACAGGAAAATTGCGCTTGGGTTGGTGACCCCTTTGAGCCCTTTGTCCGTCATCGCGAACACGCCAATCTCGTTGACCGCTCCAAAGCGGTTCTTGATGGCGCGGATCAGGCGGAAACTGCTGTGTGTGTCGCCTTCGAAGTACAGCACGGTGTCAACGATGTGCTCCAGCACGCGCGGGCCTGCCAGGGCACCCTCCTTGGTCACATGGCCCACCAGCACCACGGTGCATCCGCTGGATTTGGCCACGCGGGTCAGGTGAGCCGCGCATTCGCGCACCTGGGCCACTGAACCGGGGGCGGAGGTCAATTGATCGGAAAACAGCGTCTGAATCGAGTCGATCACGCAAAAGGCCGGCTGCTCTGCCTCTAACGTTGCCAGGATGTTTTCGAGTTGAATCTCGGCCTGCACCCGCACACGTGAGCCATCCAGTCCGAGGCGGCGGGAACGCAAGGCCACCTGTGCCCCCGATTCCTCGCCAGTGACGTACAGCACGGGCATTTGCCGAGACAGGGCATCCAGCGCTTGCAGCAGTAGGGTGGACTTGCCGATCCCGGGATCGCCCCCGATCAGCACCACGCCACCCGCCACAATGCCGCCCCCCAGCACGCGGTCGAGTTCTTCCAGGCCGGTGGGCGTGCGCGAGACGTCAGCGGCTTCGATGTCGGCCAGCGTGGTGACCGGCTGTGCGGCATTGAGCCCACGTGACAAGGCCTGCATGCGGTTCTTGCCAGGGGTTTCAGCGCGGGTCTCTTCGAGGGTGTTCCAGGCGTTGCAATGGGGGCATTTGCCCAGCCACTTGGGGCTGATGCCACCACATTCGCCGCAGGTGTAGACGGTTTTTTCTTTGGCCATTCGGCAGGCAAATGAGGGCAGCAGCCCGCTCAAATGCTCGCGGGGCTGTTGCCGGTGTTGGCAGAAATTTCTTTGAACCGACGTTCCAGTTCCTGCCGCAATTGTCGACGCAGTTTGGCCGCTTCGTAGCGGCGTTGCTCATCAGGTGTTTGCGGATTCAGTGCCGGTACGGCCGATGGCTTGCCCTCGTCATTGACGGCGACCATGGTGAAAAAACAGCTGTTGGCATGACGCACAACCTGCGAGCGAATGTTCTCGGCGATCACCTTGATGCCGATTTCCATCGACGAGGTGCCGGTGTAGTTGACCGATGCCAGAAACGTCACCAACTCCCCCACGTGGATGGGTTGGCGAAACGTGACCTGATCCACCGACATGGTGACCACGTAAGTGCCGGCGTATCGGCTGGCGCAGGCGTAGGCCACCTGATCCAGCAGCTTCAAGATCGTGCCACCATGCACATTGCCGGAAAAATTGGCCATGTCCGGCGTCATCAGCACGGTCATGCGAAGTTGGTGGCGTTGTTGGTCAATGTCCATGAATCACTCAGCGTTGTCTTTGTAGAAGGCGCAATCGGTATGCAAGTTCTGTACCGAAAACCCACATCACGCCGATGCGCTTTCCATGACCTCGATGGCCACGCGGGGCGACAGCGCGCACATCAGTTCATAGCCAATCGTGCCGCAATGCAGGGCCACTTCGTCAATCGGTAGACGGGTGGGGTGTCCCGCCACCGTCGGGCCTTTGCCCCAAAGCGTCACTTCGCTCCCGATGTCGGCATCAGGGACCAGGCTGAGATCCACTTCGAGCATGTCCATCGACACCCGCCCGACGATGGGGACCTTGATCCCATTGACCAGAACCGGGGTGCCATCGGGGGCATGGCGTGGATAGCCATCAGCGTAGCCACACGCCACCACGCCGATCCGCATGTCACGTGGGGCGGTAAAGCGGCTGCCGTAGCCCACGGTGTCGCCCGCACGCAGGTTCTGGGTGGCAATCAGGCGTGAACGCAAGGTCATGGCGGCTTGCAAGCCCCAATGACCGGCGTCGTGTTCTGGGTAATCTGGTGAAGCGCCGTAGAGCATCACGCCAGGGCGGATCCAATCGCCACGCACCAGCGGGTCGTGCGCATGGCGCAGGGTGGCAGCGCTGTTGCACAGACTGCGCTCGCCGCTGAGGTCGGCGGTGAACTCGTGAAAGGCAGCCACCTGGTGGGCGATGCCGCGCGGGCTGTCGGCATCTGAAAAATGGGTGATCAGAGACACCTCGTCGACCTGCGACAGGGCGCTCAGCCGGGCCCAGGCACTGCGGAACGCCTCTGGGCGAAACCCAAGGCGATTCATGCCCGTGTTCATCTTCAAGAAGACGCGGTGCGGCCACTCGGTTTTGTGTTGGGCTATCCAGTCGATCTGTTCATTGCGATGCACCACATGCCACAGGTTCAGGCGCGAGCACCATTCCAGATCCCGTGCTTCGAACACCCCTTCCAGCAACAGGATCGGGCCACGCCAATCCATTTCGCGCAGGCGTTGGGCTTCGGCAATGTCGAGCAGGGCAAAGCCGTCGGTGCTTCTCAGGGCTTCGTACACACGCCGCAAGCCGTGACCGTAGGCGTTGGCCTTGACGACGGACCACACTCTGGCATCTGGGGCGCACTCACGCGCGCGTTGCAGGTTGTGACGAAGGGAATCGAGATGGATCAGGGCTTCGAGCGGGCGGGGCATCCCGTGATTCTGCCAGCGAGTTGCCCTGGCCGGCATGCTATAACCATCGACCGCTGTGGTGATCGACCTTTTCGCGCCAGGGCATTTTGTTGAACGAACACGATTTCACCTTCGCGCGCGCATGAAAAAAGGTTTCTTTACTATCATGGCGGCCCAGTTTTTCAGCTCACTGGCCGACAACGCGCTCTTCGTCGCCGCAGTGGAATTGCTCAAAACGGGCGGCGCAGCTGAATGGCAGCGTGCTGCCCTGGTGCCCATGTTCGCCTTGTTTTACGTCGTGCTGGCTCCCTTCGTGGGGGCCTTCGCCGATGCGCTCCCCAAAGGGCGGGTGATGTTTCTGTCCAACGCCATCAAGGTGGTGGGCTGCCTGATGATGCTCGCGGGGGTGCACCCCCTCATGGCCTATGCCGTGGTGGGGTTGGGCGCCGCGGCTTATTCGCCAGCCAAGTACGGCATCCTGACCGAATTGTTGCCACCGTCTCAACTCGTCAAAGCCAATGGCTGGATCGAAGGCTTGACCATCATGTCGATCATCATGGGCGTGGTGCTGGGCGGGCAATTGATGGGGCAGGTGGTGTCACCCGTTTTGCTGTCGTTTGATTTCCCCTTCATCAACACCGGTGTGGATACCCCACCTGAGGCGGCCATTGCTACCCTGGTGATCTTGTACGTGCTGGCAGCAGCGTTCAATTTGCGCATTCCGCGTACCGAGACCCCGCTACAAGAATTTCCCTCGCATCCATGGACCTTGGTGCAGGATTTCCTGGCCTGCAACCGTCGCCTATGGCAAGACAAATTGGGGCAGATTTCGCTGGCGACCACCACCTTGTTCTGGGGCGTGTCGGGCAACCTGCGCTACATCGTGTTGGCTTGGGCGGCCGTTGCGCTTGGGTATGACACCACCGAGGCTTCATCTTTGGTTGGCGTCGTTGCCGTGGGTACGGCGATTGGTGCGGTCGTGGCTTCGATGAAGATGCGCCTGGATGCCGCCACCAAAGTCATCCCCTTGGGCATCAGCATGGGTATCCTGGTCTTGGGCATGAATTGGTTGCGGGATGTCCACTGGGCCATCCCGTTTCTGATCTTGCTGGGCGGACTGAGCGGCTTCCTGGTCGTGCCGATGAATGCTTTGTTGCAGCACCGCGGGCACAACCTGATGGGGGCGGGCCGTTCGATTGCCGTACAGAACTTCAATGAGCAGGCTTGCATCCTCGCGCTGGGTTTTCTCTACAGCGGGTGCACCAAAGCGGGCTTGTCAGCCTACGGTGCCATCACCGCCTTTGGCTTGACCGTGGCGGGCTTCATGTACCTCATCAAGCTTTGGCACCAGCGCAACCTGCGGCAACACTCTGACGAAGTAGAGCAGTTGTTGGCCATCGCGCGTAGCGACAGCCATCATCACTGAGGCGGTCAGCGACGAGTGCGACTGGAGCCTGATCCGCCCAGAATCGAACCCAACACCCCGCGGATGATCTCTCGACCGACGGTCGAACCAATGGTTCGAGCGGCTGATTTGGCCAGGGTTTCCAGAATCGAATCACTGCGGCCACTGCCTTTGAGGATGCCGCCAGCGATGTCGCCGAGCATGCCGCCGCTGGGCTGAGCCGGCGGCTGAGATGAACCCTGCAACACCTGATGGGCCTCATCCTTGATCGAACCGGCGCCGCCATTGCCCGCCGGCACGGAGGCCGCCCGGCCTTTGAGCTTTTCGTAGGCTGATTCCCGGTCGATCGTCTTCTCGTATACCCCGGCGACCAGGGATTGGCTAATCAGAGCCTGGCGTTGCTCAGGGGTGATGGGTCCGATCTGGCTGCCCGGTGGCAACACGAAAACACGCTGCGTGACGCTGGGGCGGGCTTTGTCGTCCAATAGACTGACCAGGGCCTCACCCACAGCCAGTTCGGTGATGGCGGTGGTGATGTCGAGGCCCGGGTTGGCTCGCATGGTCTCGGCTGCCGATTTGACTGCCTTTTGATCGCGCGGCGTGAAAGCGCGCAAGGCGTGTTGCACGCGATTGCCCAGTTGGCCCAACACGGTATCTGGCACGTCCAGGGGGTTCTGGGTCACGAAAAACACGCCCACCCCTTTTGATCGAACCAATCGCACGACCAACTCGATCCGCTCGATCAAGGCGGCGGGGGCATCTTTGAACAGCAAATGCGCTTCGTCAAAGAAGAACACCAGTTTGGGTTTGTCCAGATCTCCCACCTCGGGCAGTGCTTCAAACAGCTCAGACAACAGCCACAGCAAGAAGGTGGCATACAGGCGAGGCGAATTCATCAGCTTGTCAGCGGCCAGGATGTTGATCACCCCACGGCCGGACACGGTCTGCATGAAATCATGGATGTCGAGCATGGGTTCGCCGAAGAACTTGTCGCCGCCCTGGGCCTCGATCTGCAAGAGGCCGCGTTGGATGGCACCAATGCTGGCGGCGCTGATGTTGCCGTATTCGGTGGTGAACTGGCCGGCGTTGTCCCCCACATGCTGCAGCATGGCGCGCAGGTCTTTCAGATCCAGCAACAGCAGGCCGTTGTCGTCGGCGATCTTGAAAACCAGTTGCAAAACGCCCGATTGCGTGTCGTTGAGATCCAGCATGCGGGTCAGCAGCAAGGGCCCCATGTCGGACACCGTGGCGCGGACCGGATGGCCTTGCTCACCAAACACATCCCACAGGGTGGTGGGGCAGGCGGTCGCCTCAGGGGTGGGCAGTCCACGTTCGCTCAAGATGCTAGCAAGCTTGGGCGAAAGGGTGCCAGTTTGCGAAATTCCGGTGAGGTCGCCCTTGATATCCGCCATGAATACCGGCACGCCCGCCTTTGAAAGGTTCTCGGCCAGGGTCTGCAACGTGATGGTCTTGCCCGTTCCCGTGGCACCTGTGATCAAACCATGGCGGTTGACGAGTGCGGGTAGCAGGTGGCATTCGGTGTCGCCATGACGAGCGACAAGGATTGGATCGGCCATGGAAATCAGACTCCCGGAGCAAAGCAAACGGTAAAATCGCAGTATCCCTGCAATTTAACTATTCCGGAGCACCGCATCATGGCCGGTCATTCCAAGTGGGCCAATATCCAGCATCGCAAAGGTCGTCAAGACGAAAAGCGAGGCCGGGTCTGGACCCGCATCACCCGTGAAATCATCGTGGCGGCGCGCCAGGGTGGGGGTGACATCAACATGAATCCCCGTTTGCGCCTGGCCATCGACAAGGCCAAAGCGGCCAATATGCCGGCTGACAACATCAAGCGCAACGTTGACAAGGCCACAGGCAACCTCGACGGGGTCACCTACGAAGAAATTCGCTACGAAGGCTACGGTATCGGCGGAGCCGCCATCATCGTCGACTGCATGACCGACAACCGCGTTCGCACGGTGGCCGAAGTGCGCCATGCATTCAGCAAGCACGGCGGCAATCTGGGCACCGAAGGCTCGGTGGCTTTCCAGTTCAAGCACGTTGGTCAATTTCTGTTTGCCCCGGGCGCCAGCGAAGACAAGATCATGGAAGTCGCTCTCGAGGCCGGTGCAGAAGACGTGATCACGCACGACGACGGCTCGGTTGAGGTGCTCAGTGCGCCAGGTGACTTCGAGACGGTCAAAAACGCCCTGGAAGGGGCTGGCTTGAAGGCAGAGTTGGCCGAAGTCACGATGCGCGCCGATACCCCCATCGAGTTGAGCGGTGACGATGCCGCTCGGATGCAAAAGCTGCTGGATGTGCTGGAAGACCTGGACGATGTCCAGGAGGTCTTTCACAACGCTGAATTGAACTGATCAAAGCAACATGAAAATTCTTGTCATCGGCTCGGGAGGCCGCGAACACGCACTGGCCTGGAAGCTGGCCCAATCCCCCAAAGCTCACAAAGTGTTCGTGGCCCCTGGCAACGGTGGCACCGCACGCGATGCTCGGCTGACCAATGTCGCCATCACCGACGTGAAGGCGCTGGCCGACTTCGCCGAAAGCGAGAAGGTCAGCCTGACGGTGGTCGGTCCTGAAGCGCCGCTGGCGGCTGGCGTGGTGGACGAGTTTCGCGCACGTGGCTTGCGCATCTTTGGCCCCACCAAGGCCGCTGCCCAATTGGAAAGCTCGAAGGCCTTTGCCAAAGACTTCATGAAGCGCCATGGCATCCCCACGGCGTTCTATGAAACCTTCACCGATCCCGTGGCGGCCCACGCCTACGTGGACAAGCATGGCGCCCCCATCGTGATCAAGGCCGATGGCCTGGCCGCAGGCAAGGGTGTGGTGGTGGCGATGAGCCTGCAAGAGGCCCACGAAGCCATCGACTTCATGTTGCTCGACAACAAGCTGGGTGTGCAACACAACGCGGGCGGCGCCCGGGTCGTGATCGAAGAATTCCTGCAAGGGGAAGAAGCCAGTTTCATCGTCATGGCCGATGGCAAGAACGTGGCGGTGATGGCCACGAGCCAGGATCACAAGCGTTTGCTCGACAACGACCTTGGCCCCAACACGGGCGGCATGGGGGCATATTCACCCGCGCCGGTGGTCACGCCCAATGTGCATGCCAAAGCGATGCAGGAAATCATCCTGCCGACCTTGGCTGGCATGGCCAAGGATGGTCACCCCTTCACCGGTTTCCTGTACGCCGGCTTGATGATCGACGCACAGGGCAACCCCAAGACGCTGGAGTTCAACACCCGCATGGGCGATCCCGAAACCCAGCCAATCATGATGCGCCTCAAGAGCGATTTGATCGACGTCATGATGCACGCCACCGACGGCACGCTCGATCAGATTGAGTTGCAGTGGGATCGTCGTTTCGCCTTGGGCGTGGTCATCGCGGCAGGCGGATATCCGCTGGATCCCAAGAAAGGCGATGTCATCACGGGGTTGCCTGAGGATGCGGATGACGCCATGGTGTTCCATGCGGGCACCCAGCAGGTTGACGGCCAGATCGTCACCAGCGGTGGTCGCGTGTTGTGCGTGACTGCACTGGGTGAATCCGCCAAGCTGGCGCAGCAAAAGGCTTACGAGACCCTGGCTGGCATCCAGTTTGATGGCATGCAGTTCCGCAAAGACATTGGCTGGCGCGCCATCAAGCGTTGATTGCCCCAACGATGACCGACCACACTGAAACACAGGCTGTGCGCGAGTACCTGCTCGGATTGCAGGATCGCATCATCTCCACCTTTGAGGCCGCTGACGGCAAGCCGTTCATCCGCGATGCCTGGGTTCGTGGCCCCGAGGAACGCCTGCAAGGTGACGGCTGTTCGCGGCTGGTGGAAGAGGGCAATTTGCTGGAGCGAGGCGGCTGCAACTTCTCGCACGTCAAGGGCCCCCATCTGCCGCCCTCAGCCACCCAGCATCGACCCGAGTTGGCTGGCTGCCCTTTTGAAGCCATGGGCGTCTCGCTGGTATTTCACCCGCGTAACCCTTATGTG
>JAGWLR010000132.1 GCA_028864885.1 Burkholderiales bacterium
ATAGCTGTTTGGGTGATCTTCGGTTTGGTGTATCTCGGGATGATCCTGGGTGGCGTGCCGTTTCTCAAGATGAACCGAACGGGCGTGGCACTGCTGGGCGCGATTGCCATGATTGCGATCAAGGCCCTGACCGTTGAGCAGGCTGCCCGAGCGGTGCACCTGCCCACCGTGTTGCTGTTGTTTGCGTTCATGGTGGTGGCCGCGCAAATGCACTTGGGCGGCTTTTACGACTGGGTGATTCAGAAATCAGGTCAGTTGCCCTTGAGTCCGCCGATGTTAGTAGCCGTGCTGATTGTGATTGCGGGCGGGCTGTCTGCCCTGTTCAGCAACGATGTGGTCTGTCTTGCTGTGGCACCCGTCTTGGTCAAGGTGTGCCAGCGCAAGCGCTTGGATCCCATTCCCTTTGCGCTGGCGCTTGCGTGCGCGGCCAACATTGGCTCAGCTGCCACGCTGATTGGCAACCCGCAAAACATGCTGATTGGACAAACCTTGCAGCTTCCCTTCGGTGGCTTCGTCAAAGAAGCCATCGTTCCGGTTGTGTGCGGTCTGATCGTCACCTGGGGGCTGGTCGTTTTGTTGGTGCGGGGGCGTTGGTGGTCTACCGTTGACGCAGCAGCGGTGACAGGCCTTAACGCCTACCAGGACGCCGGCGAGATAGCTTTGAATCCATGGCAAACCGCCAAAGGGCTGATCGTGGCCTCGCTGATCTTGCTGGCCTTTTTGTTTGGGCCATGGCCGCGTGAAGTGGTGGCGTTGACCGGTGCGGGCGTGCTGTTGATGAGCCGTCAGTTGCATTCAAGCCGTGTGCTGGGCCTGGTCGATTGGGAGTTGCTGGTTCTGTTCATCGGGCTGTTTGTGGTCAACGCTGCGTTGCAAGGCACGGGCCTTCCGGCGCAGTTGGTGGCGGACTCGGCTCGATGGGGGCTGCAACTGGATCACCCGGCAACGATGTTCGGCACGGTGTTTGTGCTGTCGAACGTGGTGTCCAATGTGCCGGCCGTCATGCTGTTGCTTCCGATGGCGCAAGGCCAGATGGTAGGGGTCTTGCTCGCCTTGGTCAGCACTTTCGCCGGCAACCTGTTCATCGTGGGTAGCATCGCCAACATCATTGTGGTGGATGTGGCACGGCGGCATGGGGTGCAGATCGATTGGCGACGGCATGCGGCGCTGGGCGTCCCGGTCACCGTCATCACCCTGGCGCTGGTGGCGCTGTACCTGTGGATTCGGATGCATCACGCCATGCATTGACTTGACCACGCATCTTGCCCACACTCATCAGCCGACTGCGCTATCTATCGGGTCGCACACAACACCGCCATCTTCGAAGCATTTGTCCCCACACAATACCCAATCCCGCTCTATCACCGTCTCCCCCATGCGTCATGAGTTCTACCTTGCAACACGGCCCCTTGGTTCTGTCTTGGGGTGTGCTGCTTGTCTTTTTGGCCGCAGGCGTGGGCTTGGTGCTGGCCCGGCGGGCGCAGCGCCGCTTTGGGGTAGACGTTGAAACCCCCACCTGGCGCATCGTGTGGGTGGCGGTGGTGGTGGCGCGTGTGGCGTTTGTGTGGGCTTACCGTTCGGCGTATGCCGATTCACCCCTCAGCATCCTCAATCTGCGTGATGGCGGGTGGGATGCGCAGGCGGGTTTGATGGCCGCTTGGGCCTACGCGCTGTACCTGACGCGGCAGCCGTCGCCACTGCGCAAGCCTTTGTGGCAGGCGGTGGCGGTGGGCAGTGTGGTGTGGTTGATGGGCACCGCCGTGCTGATGGGCACGGGGCGCGATGCTACGCCCTTGCCATCGTTAACCTTGGCTAGGCTAGAGGGGGGATCGGCAGCCTTGGATGCCTTCAAAGGCAAGCCCACGGTGGTGAATGTGTGGGCCACGTGGTGCCCGCCGTGTCAGCACGAGATGCCGGTGTTGCAGCAGGCGCAGCAAGCGCACCCTGATGTCCACTTTGTGTTCGTGAACCAGGCCGAGGCCTTGGCCGATGTGCAGGGCTTTTTGGCCAGCCGGGGGCTGGTGCTGCGCAATGTGCTGCTGGATACCCGGGGTGAGGTGGCGGCGCGGCTGGATGTGCGGGCCTATCCCACCACTTTGTTTTTTGATGCGCAGGGCCGCTTGGTGGAGCGGCGGGTGGGTGAGTTGTCAGCAGCCACCCTGGCGCAAAAACTGGATGCAGTAAAACAGGTAGCCAAGCAGGGCGCAAGGCCCTGATGGCGATGCCTGCACCAATCAGCGGCGAGGGCGGTTTTGGCCGGGGTTGGACGGGCCGCTGTTCATGCGGGTTTCCAGATGGCGGAAGGTGATGCGGCCCTTGGTCAGGTCGTAGGGCGACAGTTCCAACGACACCTTGTCACCCGCCAGGATGCGGATGTGATTCTTGCGCATTTTGCCGCCAGTGTAGGCAATCAGCGAATGGCCGTTTTCCAGCGTGACGCGAAAGCGTGAGTCAGGCAGGACTTCTTCAACCTGGCCTCGCATTTCAATGAGTTCTTCTTTCGCCATAGCGGTACACCTTGCTGTTCATGTGTCCGCTCGGATCCTTTTGGCCGTGCGGGCACGAAATGGAATGATCTGACCGGGGTTTGACGCCACAGCCAGTCGATGCTTGCCTGATTGGGGGGAAATCACGCGAAGGGGATCTGCCCATTGAGGATGCACACCGGGCGGCATGCAGGGCGACAATGTGCTGCGGAGGTAAGCGGTTCTGCGGCAGAGATTTCAACTATACCAAACCGCCTAAAACACGCCTAACAACAGGCCTGCTGCCAGGGATTCGCCCAGGGCGCGGCAGGCATCCAGTTCTTCAGGCGGGATGTGTTTGGGTGCCAGGATGGCCTCGGGCGTTTGCGCGTGCGTGCACACGATCAGGGCTTCGGCCACGCGCTTGAGGCGCCAGCCGGTGGCGATGCGCTCGATCTGGCGGGCGGCATTCTGGCCATCGCTGCCGGCGCAGATCAGGCTGGCGTAGGGGCGCCCGTTGATGCGATCCAGCACCGGGTAGTAGCTGCGATCAAAAAAATCCTTCATCTGCCCGCTGATGGCGGCCAGGTTTTCAGGGGTGGCGAACACATAGCCATCGGCATCCAGCACATCTTGCGGGCCAGCCTGGGCGGCTTGCAGCAGGCGCACGGCCACACCTTC
Source organism: Burkholderiales bacterium (assembly GCA_028864885.1). Classification (GTDB taxonomy): domain Bacteria; phylum Pseudomonadota; class Gammaproteobacteria; order Burkholderiales; family Burkholderiaceae_C; genus Aquabacterium. The sequence goes on from JAGWLR010000132.1 coordinate 3,147, forward strand.
TTCGCCCAGGGCACCGTCGCGGGTGGCTTCGGCCATCTGGCGGGTGCCGCCCGTCATCGAGTGGTAAACGATCAAGAGGGTTTTGCTGGCGTTCATGTCGGCAAGCATAGTCGCTTGATTTGCGTGGCCGCAAAGAGGCGGTGCCAGTGCAACGCCCGTTCAAATGATGGCATGCTGTTGACCAGTTCAGTTCTGGAGTCGGCATGCGTATCCCTCGTTCTCTGTCACTTGGCTTGGGCCTGTGCGCCGTGCTGCCTGTGGTGTGGTTGGCGGGGTGTGCTTCTAACCCCAAGGCCACCATGCCCGCAGCGCCTGAGCCGCCCAACTTGGCCGCATCCCAAGCAGCTGACAACGCGGCCATCGAGTTGACCGAGCAGCGCTTTGCCAAATGGGTGGAGAACTTTCGGGCCTATGCCCGCCAACAAGGCATTGACGAGGCCACCCTGCATGCTGCGCTTGACACCGTGAAGCTGCGCCCCCGCGCGGTTGAATCCGATCGCGCTCAACCCGAGTTCACCCGCCCCATCTGGGACTATCTGGAAGCGGTGGTGTCGCCCCAACGGGTGGCCAATGGGCAGCAAAAACTCAAGCAATACCAAGTCGAAGCCGATGCCGCCGAAGCGCGTTTTGGCGTGCCCACCAACATCTTGGTAGCGGTGTGGGGCATCGAGAGCAATTACGGGCTGAACTATGGCGACATCCCTGTGGTGGATGCCTTGGCGACGCTGGGCTTTGAAGGCCGCCGAGAAGCCTGGGCCAAGGGCGAGTTGCTGGATGCCCTGCGGATCTTGCAAAAGGGCGACATTGACCGAGCCCACATGATCGGATCATGGGCCGGGGCCATGGGGCAAACCCAGTTCATGCCCTCGTCGTTCATGCGCTTTGCCGTGGACGGGGATGGCGATGGGCGCCGCGACATTTGGGGCAGCATGGCCGATGTGCTGGCATCCACCGCGAACTTTCTGGCGAGATCGGGCTGGCAGCCCAACGAGCCCTGGGGGCTGGAAGTGAAATTGCCCGCTGGATTTGATGCGATGCGTGCCGATGCCAGTGTGCGCCAGACATCGGCCCAGTGGGCAGGGGATGGGGTGCGCAGCATGGATGGCAGCCCCTTGCCTGACATGGCAGACGCGGCGATTTTGTTGCCTGCCGGGGTGCGTGGCCCGGCCTTTTTGGTGGGGCGCAATTACCGCACCGTGCTGCGCTACAACAATTCAATGAGCTATGCGCTGACGGTGTGCCTGCTGGCGCAGCGCATTGCGGGCGGGCCTGGGGTGCAGGGCGCGTGGCCGCGCGATCAAAAGGCCCTGAGCCGCACGGACATCCTGGCGCTGCAAGAGGCCCTGAACCGGCGCGGTTTTGACAGCGGCAAGCCCGATGGCCAAGTGGGGCCTGCCACCCGCCAGGCCTTGCGCCTGTATCAACAAAGCGTGGGCGTGCCGGCCGACGGCTACCCCACGGTTGAGCTATTGCAGCGGCTTCAGGCCTCGAACGCCGATTCAGCCGGCTTGGACAGCCAAAGCGCCACCAAGGTGATGCCGGCCACCAACGACAAGTAGTAGCCCACCGAGGCCAGGCCGTAACGGGTGGCCAAGGTGGTGGCCAGATACGGTGCCAGCGAAGCCCCCAGGATGCCGGCCAGGTTGAAGGTCATGGACGAGCCGGTGTAGCGCACGGCGGTGGGAAACATCTCGGACAGCAGGGTGCCCAGGGGGCCGTAGGTCATGCCCATCAGGCCCAGGCCCAGTGACAGAAACACCGTGGTGCCCAGGATGCTGTTGGGCACGAACAGGGTCTCCATCAAGAAGCCGAAGGCCACAATGGCGGCAGATACGGCCACCATGGTGCGGCGGCGATCAAAGCGATCGGCCAGCCACGCCGACACCGGGATGCACAGCCCAAAGAACAGCACGGCCAGCAACTGGATGCGCAGGAAATCGTGCTTCGAGTAGTGCAGGGCGGTGGTGCCCCAGCTCAAGGCAAACACGGTCATCAGGTAGAACAGCACGAAGGTGGCGGTGGCCCCCAGGGTGCCCAGGATCAGGGCCGAGGTATGGCGGCGGCACACCTCCATCACCGGAACCTTGACACGCTTGTTATGCTTCAAGGCTTGTTCGAACACCGGGGTTTCAGTGACCTTCAGGCGTACATACAAACCCACGAACACCAACACCGCGCTAGCCAGGAAGGGGATGCGCCAGCCGTAGCGGAAGAAATCGGCTTCGCTCATGTTGTCGCCCAGCCAAAGAAAGATGCCGCCCGACAGCAAAAAGCCGATGGGGGCGCCCAACTGCGGGAACATGCCATACCAGGCCCGTTTGCCGGGCGGGGCGTTTTCCGTGGCGAGCAACACGGCACCACCCCATTCACCACCCAGGCCAAATCCTTGACCAAAGCGGCAAATGGCCAGCAGCACCGCGGCGGTGGTGCCCAGCGTTTCGTAGGTGGGCAGCAGGCCGATGGCCACCGTTGAAATCCCCATGGTGAGCAAAGCCCCCACCAGCGTGGCCTTGCGCCCGATGCGATCCCCGAAGTGCCCGAACACGGCCGAGCCGACCGGGCGGGCGAAGAAGGCCAGGGCAAAGGTGATCAGCGACTGCAGGATCGCTGCGGTGGGGTCAGACGAAGGGAAGAAGGCCTTGGGGAAGACCAGCACCGCTGCGGTGGCGTAG
>JAGWLR010000133.1 GCA_028864885.1 Burkholderiales bacterium
CGGCCCAGGTAGAAGCCTTGACACTCGTCGCAGCCATGGTCATTCAGGAACGCCGCTTGCTCAGCGGTTTCAACCCCCTCAGCCACGATGCCAACCTCTAAGCGATGAGCCATCGCGATCAGGGCGCTCGCCAGGCGGCTGTCAGCTTCGGATTGTGGGATGGCGGTGAGGAAGCTGCGGTCGAGTTTGAAGCGATCGACCGGCAGTTCACGCAGGTAGGCAAAGCTGGAGTAGCCGACACCGAAGTCGTCGATCGCGATGCTGACGCCCAAACTGCGCAATTGATTCAACACGTCGGCTGCGCGCAAGGATTCCCGCACCACCACACTTTCGGTGATTTCCAGCTCCAGGGCTTCGGGGGGCAGGCCCGTGTCGCGCAGGGCCGAGGCCACCACGTCCACGATGCCAGCCTGATCCAACTGCACGGCTGACAGGTTCACTCCCATGCGCAGCGGCCATCCGGTGCGCTCACGCCAACGTTGTGCCATCAGGCAGGCCTGGCGCAGCACCCATTCGCCCATGCTGACAATGAGGCCGGTCTCTTCCGCCAAGGGGATGAAGTCCGACGGGGGGACCAACTTGCCATCGTGTTCCCAGCGCAAAAGTGCCTCGACGCCGATGATGGCGCCCGTAGCGCATTCGAATTGGGGCTGGTAGTGCAGGCGGAGTTCGTCGCGCTCCAAGGCCTTGTAGAGGTCGTTTTCCAGCACCAGGGATTCGGGCGTGGGCGATTCCATCTGGTCGGTGTATACCTCGATGCGGTTGCGCCCGGCGCTCTTGGCCTGGTACATCGCCAGATCGGCATGCCGCATCAAGGTGATGGCATCAGCGCCGTGTTGCGGGTACAGCGCCAGCCCGATGCTGGGGGTGACGCGCATCTCATGCGGGCCCACACGCAGGGGCTCGGCAAAGAGGTCCAGCACCTTGTGGGCCACGCGCTGGCCATCGGCCTCTTCGGCGATGCGCGGCAACAGGATCACGAATTCGTCGCCACCCAGTCGAGCCACGATGTCGGAGGTGCGCATGGCGCTGCGCAGGCGGCGCGCCACCTCGATCAGGACGCTGTCGCCGATGTGGTGGCCCAGGGTGTCGTTGATCTTCTTGAATCGATCCAGATCCAAAAACATCATGGCCAGGTTGAAGCCATCGCGCTCCGCTTGTTGCAAGCTGCTTTTGAGTTGTTCTTGCAGCATGTTGCGATTGGGCAAGGCGGTGAGCGCGTCGTGCATCGCCACGTGCTGCAGCTGGTCTTCGGCCATGCGGCGTTGGGTCACGTCATGGGCCATGGCCAGGAAGCCCGTGCGGTTGCCCGCCTCATCGGTGAGCACGTTGACAAGGAGTTCGGCGACGATGACGCTGCCGTCGGCCCGGGTCAGGTTCCACTCGGTGGCTTCGCCCGGCGACTCTTGGGCCAGATGAGGCAGGACCTGAAGGTCATCAACGGGCTGGTTGGTGCGGATCGACAGCATCCGGGCGCGGGCGGCAATCTGCTCAGGATCGAAGAAGCGTTGTGTGGTGCTTCGGCCCACCAATTGGTAGGAGGTGTAGCCCAGCAGCGATTCGCCGGCGGGGTTGATCGACTGAATGACCCCGTGCGAATTGAGCACCAGAATGGCATAAGGGGCGTTGTGAACGATGACCCGGCGCATCTCGTCGACTTCGTTGAGTTGCCTTTGGGCTTCGACCACCGCGCGCTCGATCGATTGCTGGGGGCTGAGGTCGCGCAAGACAACGATGTGCACCCGTTGGCCGTCGCGGTCCATGCTGCCGACCGACAGGTCGATGGGGAAGGGCACGCCCGTGACGCGCAAGCCTTCGGTGCGATGGCCCACGCCGTCCATGCCTGTGCATTGCACGGCCAGGAAGTCATCAATGTGGTCAAAGCGGTGGACCGCGGGGATGAATTGGCTGAGGTGGCGGCCCACCATGTCGGAGCGGGCATAGCCGAAGATGCGGCACAACGCCTTGTTGACGCTCAACAGATGGCCGGAGGCTGACAGGGTCAGGATGCCATCGGCCGTGTGGTCGAGAACGGAGCGAAGATGGGCCTCGCTTTCTCGGGCTTTGTGGCTGAGCTCCAGGGCCAAGTTGGCTGATTGCTGGTGTCTCGAGGCGGCATTGCGCAAGGTCATGAACAGAGCCAGCGAGGTGATGATGCCGCCAAACAGCAAGGCCAGTGGATAAGGCTGCAACCAGGGGCTCAGGTGAGGGCGTGTGATCGTGACACTCCACTGCCGGCCTGCCACGGGCAGGCGCTGGGTCAGTTGATCCTCAGCGGCTGGTTGTGTCGGCGGCCTCCAGGCTTGGTCTGCGTCAGCTTGTACGCTGTCAAAGACGGGCAGCGCTCGACCGTCTGTTGTGTCCTGAATCTGCCAGTGCCATTGTTGCCATTCAGTGTCTTGAGACAGGCTGTGGATCAGGTCGCTGATGCGGAAGACCCCGCTCAGTTGTCCCAGGTAAGCCGCGCGGCGATCTGCCACGGTTTGCAGTGGCTGGCCAGGCCGATACACCGGCAATCGAAGGCGCAAGCCGAGCGCGCCGCTTTCATCCTGCAACAGCGGCGTCGGGGGCGAAACTCGGGGCTGACCTGAGTCCCGGGTTTGCTCGAACAAGGCGCGCCGGTCTGCTGTACTGGCTTGGTCATGACCGAAGGCACGTTGGTTGGGCTCCATCGGCTCGTTGAACACCACGGGCAGACTATCCCCAGTCGGGTCGGCTGGATGGATCCGGAAATCCGGGTAGCCGCGTGGTGACAGACTGCGATCTTGCTGAACCCGTTGTTCCAGCTGGCTGCGCTCCGATGCGTGAGTCAGGGGGGCGTATTGCACCGCCAGCAGGGCGGGGTAGTGTTGCTCCGGGTGGAGATCGACAAATCGCTGGTGGAACGTGCGCCGAGACACCTCGCCGCTCACCATGAAGAGGCTCTGGAAACTTGTCAGCGCGTCCTGATGGCGCTGGAATTCGTGGTCGATTCTTGCTGTGACTTCTGCCACGTGGCGTTGAAAAGCCTCGTTGGCTTTGATTTGATCCGATTCGGCGGCTTGCCACCATGTCCAGCCGGACAAGGCAAAACCCAGGCCCAGGACGAGCCAAGCGCCTCGCCGGGTCCAGCGAGATTCTTTCAGGGCTTGGTAGAGATCAGACAACATGCGACAAACCGATACGGACAGAAAACTCCGGAAAAAACTCCGGGGTGTTCCGCTGTATCGGTTGTCACAAGAGGTTCCTTGAACAATGAATTGAAGGCGAAAATGTCTTTAATGACAACCGTTTAGGTGGTTTAGGTAGCTTGGTTGTCAGTGAAATCTGCTTCCGGCGGGCTGGACTGTTCGCCTGCCCTTTCGGGTCAGGCGTACACGTTGTTCAACAGGCTGTAGGCATTGCTCAAATTGCCCAGGGCACTCCAGCTGGGGTCATTGGTGGATCCGGACAATCCATCCGCTGTCGAATAGGTGCCTTGCACCAGTTGCTGGACCTCAGAGTACAGGCTTGCGCCGGTCAAGTCGGAAGGCAGGCTGCCGCTGGCCGAGTTTGGCAATGCCGAGGCCAGGTTGCCCAGCATTTGCTCGGCGCTGTTTTGTGTCTGCAGGCCACTCATGATGGATTGGATGGAGCCACCCGAGGTGAACGCATCCAGCGCGGTCGACAACTGGTCGCCCAAGCCGGTACCGCTGTTGTTACTCAACAGTTGTGTCACGTTCTGCGGGTTGGCAACGGCTGCAGCCTGAAAGGCAGTGGCGTCAAATGACAACGTGCCGTCAGCGTTGGTCGAGATGCCGATGGTGGACAGGCCGTTGCCGTTGACGGATGTCGAATTGACTGCGTTGGTCAGGGCGTCCTGGATGGGAGCCAGGATACCGTTGCTGCTCAGGTCGCCCTGGTTCAGGGTGTTGAGGGCCGATTGGGCTGAGTTGTAGGCGTTGACGAAAGACTGAACAGTTGACGCGGCGGTCGTTGCGTCGGGGGATACGTTCACCGTGGTGGCGCCTGTGCTGATGAGGTTCAAGGTCAACCCATTGGCTGCCCCTGTTACGGCATTGCTGCCACTGCTGAAGGCCACCCCATTGACACTGCCTTGGGCGTCTTGCGCTGACAGGTTCAGCGTCAGGCCATTGCTGCTGGCGCCTGGGGTGTAGTTCAACATACTGGACAAAGTCGCGTCACCAGAGACGGCGATGGAAAACGCATTCGCGCTGCCGGTCGCCCCTGTGATGGTGAGTTGTTGGCCGCTGCCGTTGCTCACCACCGATGCCGACACACCGATTTGAGCGCTGTTGATGGCATCGCTGATGCCTTGCAGCGAGTTGTTGGTGCCATCAATGGCGACACTCTTGCTGCTGCCGTTCGCGAACTGGAAGGACAGCGTGGTCGGTGAGCCACTGCCGATGGCGGCTGTGGCCGAGCTTTGGGCGGCAGAGCTCACAACCTGTCCTTGCGCCAGTTGGCCAATCTGCACGTTGTAGATGCCGCTGATGGCGCCACTCCCTGCCGTAGCCGTGGCCACAGACGACGCGGAGCTGCTCGCGGAAAACGAGAACTGACTCTGCAGCGTCGCCAAGTTCTGAGATTGCGTCAGCAGCCCATCCAGATTGTTTTGCAGTGCCGCCAGATCCGAGATTTCAGTTTGATAGCTCTGGAGTGGGGGGCTCAGAGTCGCCCCGCTGACTCCGGTCATTGAGCCGCTGCTCACGTAAGGACTGGGGTAGTAGCCGGACCAGCCTGAGATGGATGTCGTCATGATTGCACCTCGCGACCAACATCAAGAACATGAGACTCAGCGTAGCAAAAGCGTTCGAAAAAGCCAGCGAATCTGCCTGTGTACCAATGTAAAGACATTGAGGTGTGAACTATTGCTCTCGCGCCAGATTTCAGGCACCGCGCGCCATGGCTTGCAGCCGGGCGATGCGCTCTTCGGTGGGCGGGTGAGTCGCAAACAGGCCCTGGATGCCTTCGGCTGACAGCGGGTTCATGATCATCATCTGGGCGGTTTCGGGGTGAGCCTCTGCCGCTTCGAGCGGAATACCGCGGGCGTAGCGATGGATCTTGTCGAGCGCGCTGGCCAGAGCCTGTGGGTCGCCGCTGATTTCGGCGCCGCCACGGTCTGCTTCAAATTCACGCGCGCGGCTGATGGCCATCTGGATCAGGCTGGCCGCCAACGGAGCCAGAATGGCCACCGCGATGCCCGCCAGCGGGTTGGCCGGGCGGCCTTCCTGGTCGCGTCCGCCGAAAAACATGGCGAAGTTGGCCAGCATCGAGATCGCGCCCGCCATCGTTGCGCTGATCGTGCTGATGAGGATGTCGCGATGCTTCACGTGGGCCAGTTCATGCGCCATCACACCACGCAGTTCACGTTCGCTGAGGACGTCGATGATGCCCGTGGTGGCCGCTACGGCGGCGTGTTCGGGGTTGCGGCCCGTCGCAAAGGCGTTGGGGGCGGCTTCGTCGATCAGGTAGACGCGGGGCATGGGCAAGTTGGCACGTTGCGCCAGGTCTTGCACCAGCGTGTAAAAGCGCGGCGCAGTCTGGGCGTCTACTTCGCGGGCGTTGTACATCTTCAGCACCATCTGGTCCGAGAACCAGTAGCTGAAGAAATTCATGCCCAGCGCCACAACCAGCGCCAGCATCATGCCGCTGCGCCCGCCGATCATGCCGCCAATCGCCATGAACAGCGCGGTGATGGCGGCCATCAGAACCGCCGTTTTCATCATGTTGAACATGGTGTGAGGCCTCCTGCCTCTTTTCAAACAAACGTGAACAGGTCGCGAGTTCGTGCTGAAACGCAACT
>JAGWLR010000134.1 GCA_028864885.1 Burkholderiales bacterium
TCATCGTAATGCCGAACGCAGCGAGGTGATAGTTGCGCATTCGCAAGCTGACGTGCAGGACCATAAAGAATAAGCGGCCCTTGGAAGGGGCCGCTTTGCTTAGTGTGGTCGGCAAATTCTGTCAGGCCATCTGCTATTGGTAATGAATAGCCATCAAGCGTTTTGCTTCTTGCGCTTGGCCACGGCCAGCAGAGCTGGCACGCCCAGCAAGCCAAGCGCGCCGGTGGATGACTCAGGCACCGCGGTCACGGCTGTCAGCGATGTGGGTGTCGCAAACACGGTGTGGTCGCCGAAGTTCAGGCGCAACATGGCATTGCCGGCCGACACGTTGCTGGCCAAATTCAACAAAGTGTCATGCAGGTTGCCGGTGAACGTGCTGTTGGTAGCGCTCAAGGACAAGAAGCTGACTTCGTCATTGACACGGGGCGTCCACGAACCAATGTTGATTGCGGTCAGAACTAGGCTAGAAGACAGCACGTAGCCCGAGGCGGTTGATTTTTCACCATGGAAGGTCACGCTCTTAACCGCTCCCGGGAAAATGCCCAAGGCGTTCAAGGCGTTTTCATCAATGTCGTAGTCGAAGACCAGTTTGGAGCCAGGAGCAACAAAATCAGGCGCAATCCAATCCAGGTTGGTGGCCAGGTCATTGGCCGTGGCCTCGAGACGCCACGTCTGCAGGGAGGCTTGTGCCTGCCCGACTATCACCAGTGCAGACAAGGCGGCCAATTTCAAAACGGCTGCGAATTTCATGAATCACCTTCAGCTTTTCGAGTTGTAGGTGGCTGCCACATGGCGAGCCATCTGATGGGCCGCAACCGCCTTGGCCTGGGCTTCCATTGTGTGCAGTCTTGTTGCTCGACGCTTCCCCTTGAATAGAGGGTTGACTGCCGCGCCTCGGAATTAGGAGAGGGTGAGCCTAATAGCCCTGTGCTCACTTCTTGAAAAGGAACTTTAAGACCTGCTCAGATTGCGGTCCTTGAGCCCTCTTCCGTTTCGTGTACTGGCCTAGTTTCACGTTCCAAATGCAAACCCTCTAATGGACGTGAATTGTCCCGTTTGTAACGAACATCTCCCGAGCTTATTCCAGGCCGAATATCGATTTCGGGAACTACCCGTTCGCAATTGATTTGCGCTAGTCCACGCAAGGGAAAACCTTTTGGCAAGAACTGCCTTACGTACCTTAGATTTTTCTGCTGCACTACCTGTATGAGCGATACGGCGTCGCGAAGCTTTACTTCACCGACGCACGCCCTCCTCCATGCGTTGCAAGCATTAACCGGCATTCGCTTGAAGTACCGGGTTTCGATTGATGCGGCATCTTGCAAATCAGTCAATCGCATTTCTAAGGTCTCTCGCAGTCACACCCCCCGCAACTCGACACCACCAAGCCTGTGGATAGTCCACATAGCGACGCATCTCACAAAGATATTGAGTACCAATCACCAGCAGCGATCCTTGCTTGATGGCTACGACCCGCGCATCCTCAAGCGGCTCCAGCGCCCATTCAGATTGATCAGGAATCCGCAAGCTCGCTTGCAAGTTCCTATCTCGCCGCCCAGAGTTCCAGACTGGAAACTTCGAGTCAAGGGTCAAGATCCCACGCACTGGCGTGAGCGCACGCACCTGATCTTTAGGCCTCTTTTGACCTCGAACTCGCAACTCAATGACATCAACCAACATACTGTATATTTATACAGCATACTTTTTTGAGAGTGGTGGTCATTTTTGGCGCCAACGAGAACTAGTAGACCTCGGCAGCACTGAGCAACGCCCCTTTCCCGTGGGCTATCCCCCAATAGCTAGGGATTGATCATCTGCGCAAACATCTCGATCCTCGCGAGTTGGACCGACACGTGCTCAATCCCGGTCGCAGGAGTGATCATGATCACGATCGATACGACCAGTGCTCCGATCTTCAGCGCGACGTTCGCAGGCTTGGCTTTCGTGTTTTCGCTGATTTCCTTGGTCCTGAACTTTCGCTTCAACCGTCGCTCGAAGCAGGCGGATATCCAGGTCGGTTTTCACAACCGCTTTGATGGCCTGCAAGTAGAACGCGCCAAGTTGCTCTGCCGCTCAGCGTCAGACGCACCGTCTACAGAGGATCACCAAGCCAAGATATTCTTTGATCGATTCTGGAGTCTCCAGTTCGATCAATACGTGGCCTGGCAGCACCGCTACGTCAGCGACGATCTATATCGATTTTGGGTCTTCGCACGATGGCGACAACTGCAACACCCGACGCCAGACTGGAACTTGAACGGCCTGACTGTTCAAAGCACCTTTGAGGAAATCCAACGAAAATGGGCGCGAGAGCCTTCCAGGGGAGCCGGTCACCCGTCACTGGTCAATGGCTTCTTGAGCATGTTCGATGAACTCAAGGGACTGACCAAAGAAGATGAGGTTCATCGATTGATTGCAAAGAATTCCAGGTCGCTTTGGCCCGAGCTCGATGCACCCTACCCCGCTTAGTTCAAAGCGCCTTTGAGCATGCCCATCAGGCCACCGATATCCTGCTGAGCCGGCACTTGACCATTTGGTGTCATCTTGTCGATGATCGAGGGTAGCAATTGAGACAGATGACTAGCCACGTCCTGCGTTGAAAGGCCCAGCTTCTGAGCAATGCCTTGGATATGCTCATCGCCGAGAACCGCTTGAATCTGCTCAGGACTGATCTGTAAGTTTTGCCCCGAGCCAACCCAGGACGCAATCACGCCGCCCAGGCCTTGCCTCTCAAAGGCCTCGATCAGTCCACTCACGCCTCCGACTTGAGGATGATTCAAAAGTCCAGAAACGGCATCTAGTAGGCCTGCATGATGTTCTGCACTGAGGTTCGAGATTGACCCGAGCAAATCACCGGCGATTGAATCAAACAGTCTCATGGCTCACCTCATCTACAAATCCGTTGTACGGCCAAGCTGACAAGCCTGGATGCGTGGCCATAGTCTATGCGCATGCCCCTTGTCATCCAAATTGAGATTCGATACGTTGAGTCATCACCTTCACTCAGTCGAGACTCCTCATGAAACGAGCTTTGACCATCTTCGCTATCTTGTTGCTCGCTCTGGCCACCTCGGCGGAGGCGAAGAAGCCGAAGGCCGCACCGGCTGAAGCAGCAGCCAGCACGGCCCACAGTGCCAGCGCCCCCATGGCCAAGAAGACCAAAGCCGAGAAGAAGGCTGAAAAAGCTGCAGCGGCCGCGAGCGCGGCGTCTGCAGCAGCCGAGAAAAAGGCAGAAAAGAAGGCGGTCGTGGCCCCTGTTGCCGCGGCTCCTGCCGTAAAGGCAGCCAGCGCCGCAGCCAAAATGGCAGCACCTAGCGTGAATACAGCTGATGGGGCCACAGCTCAATGCAAGGACGGCTCGTTTAGCCACGCCAAAGGCCATAGCGGTGCTTGCGCCCGTCATGGCGGTGTGGCTAAGTGGCTTGATAAGTGAGCGATCACCTCACCATCAACAGCCCGCTTCGGCGGGCTTTTTTGTTGTCTGTTTATGGCGATCTCAAACTGCCCTTGCAATCATTCACTCAAGATGAAATGTCGAAATGGATGACAGTGCGTCGAGCCTCGCATCGAGCGCTTTCTGAAACAAAGCCAAATGCGCAGTGTCATCATTGCTGCCGAATTGGCTAGCTCATTAACGCACTCCGCGTCAGGACCAACATGTGCAACCTGTACCAGATGACGCCAAAGAATGACTTGCAAACGTTCACTCGCCAGTACGTTGACGATCTCGGCTTACCGGATTTCGATGCGACGAGGCCGGTTGGGCCATTTGGTACTGGATTGTTCCTGCATCTTGTGAGCAATCGCGTGACGGGGACTCTAGGTCAGTGGGGAATGATTCGACCAGGACAGGTTGGACGGATCGACTACATCCAATCCAAAGTGACGCCGGGCAAAAGGTCCCCAGCTCCTCGGCCAAGATCAACAAACAATGCCCGTATTGAAGGCATCGGGACCAAACCGACCTTCGCACATGCGTGGAATGTGGGCCAGCGATGCTTGGTGCCGGCCGCTTGGTATGCAGAACCCAATTGGGAAACCGGGCGCAACATCTGGTGGCATATCAAGCGAGCTGATGGTACCCCCTGGTTTTTAGCCGGACTTTGGTCTGAATGGACGGATCCGGAAACTGGTGAAGTTGTGCCGAACTTCACCCTCATCACTCGAAACTGCACCGGGCACCCATTCTTGGGGCGGCTGCACAAGCCTGAGCTAGACGCCAAAACCAAGCGACCTATTCCACCGGAAAGCGAAGACAAGCGTTCTCTAGTACACATTGATCCAGTGAACTGGTCGAAGTGGCTAACGGGATCTCAAGACGATGCTCGACAACTTTTAATCCTGCAGCCCTCAGACGTCTTCGATCAAGGAGATGCTCAAGCTACTGACGCAGCCTTGTCAAACTTAGTTCGTGGAGGACTTTTTTGAAGGCAGCACCTCCAACGAGCTCACATGCCGCCGATGAGTCTTTTAGTGGCTAACAGGCATCGTTTGCCCATGGGCATAGGCGTATGCCTGCGCACCACCGAGACTTGGATCAAAGAACCATCGAGTGGTCACTGTAGAAACGTTGGATTTCAAATAAAAGGACTGGTAACTGTCGAGGGCTGCAGTAGTCTTCCATTCCTTTTCGACGGCCTTTCCTGGGATCGTGATAGTCAATACGCCATCTGATCCAACGCTATAGGTGCCGTGCAAAACAGTCGACGCCGATGCCGGATCTGTCGTCGTCATGTTGATCGCCTCACTGATGGTGCCATCTGCGTTGAATCGCCCCACTCGGCATTCGTTGCAAGCATGGCTAGGTGAACAGCCAACATGGAGCGGGGCGCGGAACTCCCTCCTGATTGCGCACGCGACCCAGGTTTGGGATCGCCTATTTGTTCATCGATAGGGACATCCACCAGGTTGGAAAGACTCGAAACCTGCGATGAAAAATACTTGCGCACCTGAGCTAGGCGATCAGGGTCTTCAAACTTCTTGACTTCCTCGTCTGCCTTAGCTTTTTCTGCCTCCAGCCTCTTCAACGCGGTGGATAGATCGCCGCTGACCCGCTGAAAGGCGGTGTCGAGTGTTTTCTTGCTCTGGGAGGCTAGGACCTCTTCAAGCTTCAGCTTGGCTCGACGCTCCTGCTGGAGTTTGTCGAGTTCGGCAATGCTGCGCTCCACCGCTCGCAAGCTCGAACGGATGTTGGCCTCTCTGCTGCCGATTTCATCTGCTTGTGTGCGTAGCTCCATGATGAGTCCGCCCAAGGACTCTGCGTCGCTCGAAAGAAGAATCCGAGCATGGAAGGAATTTTCATGTACCGTGCCACATGTAGGGCACTCGATGGCCTCTCCAGCACGGTCCGTCAGATATGCGAAGTCGCCTTTCAGTTCGTTGTAGGCAGCAACCGTGTCAGGGTCCCATGTGCCGGCATCACGCTTTCTTGTCTTGCAGCCGAAAACCCAATATAGATTCTTTACGACGCGGGATTTACCCGTTCCGTTCGGTCCCAGAAGCAGCGTCTTCTGACTGAACTGCTGCCTTCTGGCGCTCTCGTCTCTCGCGGACACGAGCCAGAGCGTCTTGTATGTCACGCGCCGGTTCATTCTTCTTCCTTAGATTCCGGACCAGCCGGAGCAGTGAATACAGTGAAGTCGATTGCATCGGATAGCACCAGTAG
>JAGWLR010000040.1 GCA_028864885.1 Burkholderiales bacterium
CGGCCACATCTGGCTGAACCGCCCGGAACTGCGCAACGCCTTCAACGACACCACCATTCAGGAAATCACCCACGCCTTCCAATCCATGGGAAGTGACCCCAGCATCAAAGCGATCGTGATGGGTGCCCATGGCAAGGCCTTCAGCGCGGGGGGCGACTTGAACTGGATGCGCGCCATGGCCGACTACAGCTGGGCTGAAAACCATGCCGATGCCACCGGCCTGGCCCAAATGCTGTGGACCATTTACAGCTGCCCGGTGCCGGTCATTGCCCGTGTGCAGGGCGACTGCTATGGCGGTGGCGTGGGTTTGGTGGCCGCCTGCGACATGGCGGTGGCGGCTGACACCGTTCATTTCAGTTTGTCGGAAGTGAAGCTGGGTCTGATCCCCGCCACCATCAGCCCCTATGTGATCCGCGCCATGGGCGAACGCGCGGCCCGCCGCTATTTCGTCACCGCCGAGCGCTTCAATGCCGCCCAAGCGCATCACATCGGCTTGGTGCATGAAACCGTTCATGTGGACGCGCTGGATGACACGGTAGACGGCTTGGTCAAAGCCATCCTCAGCAACGGCCCCGCCGCCGTGCGTGCCAGCAAGGAACTGATTGGCTACGTGGCCCAGCAGCCCATCACTCCCGAACTGCGCGACCGCACCGCCCGCCACATTGCCGACATCCGCGCCAGCGACGAAGGCCGCGCGGGCCTGCAGGCCTTTTTGAACAAAACCAACCCGCCCTGGCTGGCGGGTGACAAGCAGTGAAAGGTCAGGAATGTTTACCAAGATCCTGATTGCAAACAGAGGTGAGATTGCTTGCCGAGTAGCAGCCACCGCGCGCCGCATGGGCATCCGCACCGTGGCCGTCTATTCCGACGCCGACGCTCACGCCGCCCATGTGCAGGCTTGCGACGAAGCCGTTCACATTGGTGGCCCCGCCCCACGCGACAGCTATCTGCAAGCCGACCGCATTTTGGCGGCAGCTCTGGCCACTGGCGCGCAAGCGGTGCATCCTGGCTATGGCTTCATGAGCGAAAACGAAGACTTCGCTCAGGCTTGCGCCAAGGCAGGGGTCGTTTTCATCGGGCCACCTGCTTCAGCCATTGCGGCGATGGGCAGCAAGTCGGCCGCCAAGGCCTTGATGGAAAAGGCCAACGTGCCTTTGGTGCCGGGCTACCACGGCGACAAGCAAGACCTGGCCTTCCTGAAAGAACAAGCCGACCGCATGGGCTACCCGGTTCTGATCAAGGCCAGCGCAGGCGGCGGCGGCAAGGGCATGCGCGCCGTGCAGGCCTCTGCCGACTTCGAAGCCGCGCTGGCGTCTTGCAAGCGCGAAGCCTTGGCCAGTTTTGGCGATGACCATGTGCTGGTCGAACGTTACGTGACCCGGCCCCGCCACATCGAAATCCAGGTGTTTGGGGACACCCATGGCAACTACGTGCACCTGTTCGAGCGTGACTGCTCGGTGCAGCGCCGCCACCAGAAGGTCTTGGAAGAAGCCCCTGCCCCCGGCATGACTGCCGAGCGCCGCGCCGAGATGGGTGCGGCTGCCATTGCCGCTGCCCGCAGCGTAGGCTATGTGGGGGCCGGCACGGTCGAGTTCATTGCCGAGCAAGACGGCAAGTTTTACTTCATGGAGATGAACACCCGCCTGCAGGTCGAGCACCCCGTGACCGAAGCCATCACCGGCCTCGACCTGGTGGAATGGCAACTGCGCGTGGCCGCTGGCGAGCCATTGCCCAAACAGCAGCACGAACTGGCCATTCGTGGCCACGCCATCGAGGCCCGCATTTGCGCTGAGAACCCAGCCAACCAGTTCCTGCCCGCGACTGGCAAGATGAATGTGTATCGGACGCCCACCAGCAACGCTTTCCAGGTCGCCCCTGTGCGGGTGGACAGCGGCGTGCGCGAAGGCGATGAGATCACGCCCTATTACGACTCGATGATCGCCAAGCTGATCGTGTGGGGTCACAACCGCGAGCAAGCCCTGGCCCAGTTGGATGCCGCCTTGAGCGAGATGCACATCACCGGCCTGGCCAACAACGTGGCCTTCTTGCGCCGCGTTGTGAGCAGTCAGGCCTTCTCGCAAGCCGATCTGGACACCGCTTTGATCGAGCGCGAACGCGAGCACCTTTTTGCACCTTCAACTGCCGCCCCCGATTGGACCGTGGCCGCCATCATGGCCCGGCAAATGGCCGATGAAGCGCAGCACACTTCCAGCCGACAAGACATCTGGCATCTGCACGATGGCTGGCGCGTGCATGGTGTGGCGCGTCGACATGTGCAACTCGACATCGAAGGCCAACGACTCACCGCCGTGCTGAGCTACGTGGCGGCCGATCAGTTCGAACTGCAAGTCAACCCTGCGGGCCCTGACACAGCGTCGGCTGCATCGCAAACCTTGCGCATCCGTCGCCTCAGTGGTGATCGCTTTGATTTGAACCTGGGCGCGCAGCGCCGCACGGTGTCGGTGTACCGCGATGGCGAGCAATTCCACGTCTTTGCCCCTCAAGGCCAGGTCCAAGCCCGCTTGATGGACCCCTTGGCCCATGCCGGCGACGACCACAGCGGCAGCGGCAAACTGACCGCGCTGATGCCAGGCCGTGTCGTGGCCCTGTTGGTGCAAGCCGGTCAAGCGGTGAAGGCCGGCCAGCCCGTGGCCGTGACCGAAGCCATGAAAATGGAACACACGCTCAACGCCCCCGCCGATGGCATCGTCAGCGAAGTCTTGTGCGCCGTCGGCGATCAGGTGCCGGAAGGTGCCGAATTGCTCCGCATCGAAGCCCAAGCCAATCCAGGAGACGCCTCATGATGCCCACCGAAGTCAAACTCGTGGATGTAGGCCCGCGCGACGGCCTGCAAAACGAAGCGCAACCCATTGGCACCGACCACAAAATCGAGCTGATTCACCGCCTGCAAGCCGCAGGTCTGAGAGAGATCGAAGCCACCAGCTTTGTCAGCCCCAAGTGGGTGCCGCAAATGGGTGACAACGGCGCAGTGATGGCGGGTATTCAGCGCCAAGCGGGCGTGCGCTATTCGGTGCTCACGCCCAACATGAAGGGCTTTGAAGGTGCACTCGAAGCGAAGGCAGACGAGGTCGTCATCTTCGCGGCCGCCAGCGAGGCTTTCAGCCAACGCAACATCAACTGCTCGATTGCCGAATCGATTGAACGCTTTCGCCCGGTCGTCGAGGCCGCGCACGCGAACCAGATGAAAGTGCGAGCCGCCGTGTCGTGCGCCTTAGGCTGCCCGTATCAGGGCGAGGTCTCAGTGGATGCAGTCAGCGACGTGGTTCGCCGCCTGCTCGACATCGGCACCGATCACATCGGCATTGCCGACACCATTGGCGTGGGCACCGCCGGCCGTGTGAAACAAGTGATGGAAAGCGCCATGAAGCTGGTGCCGCTGGCCGAACTCAGCGGCCACTTCCACGACACCTATGGCCAAGCCCTGACCAACATCTACGCCTGCCTGGAGTTGGGCATTCACACCTTCGACGCCAGCGTGGCCGGCCTGGGTGGCTGCCCCTACGCCAAGGGCGCCACCGGCAACGTGGCCACCGAAGACGTGGTTTACCTGCTGCACGGCCTGGGCATTCAAACTGGCATTGATCTGGACAAACTGGTCGATGCGGGCGCCTACATCTCGCAAGTGCTGGGCCGCAAGCCCGCCTCGCGCGTGGCCAACGCCATCTTGTCCAAACGACCAGCCATCCTGTAAGACTTCACACCCAACAAACCATCCATCGCCTGTCAAGGATATCGAGGAGACAAACATGAGCAACCTGCCCGGACTGAACTACCAACTCGGTGAAGACGTCGATGCCCTGCGCGAAGCCGTTCGCAGCTTTGTCGACAAGGAGCTCGCCCCCCGCGCGGCGGACATCGACCGCGAAAACTTCTTCCCTGCCGACATGTGGAAGAAGCTGGGCGACCTGGGGGTGCATGGCCTGACCGTGTCGGAAGAATACGGCGGCACCAACATGGGCTATGTGGCCCACATGGTCGCCATGGAAGAAATCAGCCGTGGCAGTGCTTCTGTGGGCCTGAGCTATGGCGCGCACTCCAACCTGTGCGTGAACCAGATTCACCGCAACGGCACCGAAGCCCAAAAGAAGAAGTACCTGCCCAAGCTGATCAGCGGTGAGCACATTGGTGCCCTGGCCATGAGCGAACCCAATGCCGGCTCTGACGTGGTCAGCATGAAGTTGCGTGCCGACAAGAAGGGCGACCGCTATGTGCTGAACGGCAGCAAGATGTGGATCACCAACGGTGGTGATGCCGACACCCTGGTGGTGTATGCCAAGACCGATCTGGAAGCCAACGCCCGTGGCATGACTGCCTTCCTGATCGAAAAGGGCATGAAGGGCTTCAGCAAGGGCCAACACCTGGACAAGCTTGGCATGCGTGGCTCGAACACCTACCCGCTGTTCTTTGAAGACTGCGAAGTGCCCGAAGAAAACATCCTGGGTGGCGTGGGCAATGGCGCCAAGGTACTGATGAGTGGCCTAGACTACGAGCGCGCCATTTTGTCGGGCGGCCCCTT
Source organism: Burkholderiales bacterium (assembly GCA_028864885.1). Classification (GTDB taxonomy): domain Bacteria; phylum Pseudomonadota; class Gammaproteobacteria; order Burkholderiales; family Burkholderiaceae_C; genus Aquabacterium. The sequence continues at coordinate 4,538 of JAGWLR010000040.1, forward strand.
GGGCATCATGCAGGCCGTGATGGACAACGTCATCCCCTACATCCACGACCGCAAGCAGTTTGGCCAATCCATTGGTGAGTTCCAACTCATCCAGGGCAAGGTGGCTGACATGTACACCATGATGCAGGCGGTGCGCTCGTATGCCTACATGGTCGCCAAGAACCTGGATGCCCTGGGCAACCAGCATGCGCGCCATGTGCGTAAGGACTGCGCTTCGCTGATCTTGATGGCCGCCGAAAAAGCGACCTGGATGGCCGGTGAAGGCATCCAGATCTTTGGTGGCAACGGCTACATCAACGACTACCCGCTGGGCCGCCTGTGGCGGGATGCCAAGCTGTATGAGATTGGTGCCGGTACCAGCGAAATCCGCCGCATGTTGATCGGTCGCGAGCTGTTTGCTGAAACGCTGTAAGCGCTTTGGGGGCTTACAGCGCCTACGTCACTGGTCGGCAATCCAGTTGCCGTGAAAGCCCAAGGGGATGCGCGTGGGAATGTGGACCACCGCTTGGGGCTTGCCCATGAAGTCATCGGCATTGATCACGTGCAATTCGGTTTGCCCCGTCTGTACGTGATGCACAAAGCCCATCAGCCAGCCATCGTCTTCTGCGCCCTGCTTTGATCGGGGCACGAAGACGAACTCGCCCAACACCGTGTGGGGACCGAAGTTGCGCACCAGGGTGCCCCCCTGCTTCAGATCATGCCGCAGCAATGGGTGGCCAGCCGGCGTTTCGGGGCCAAAGCCCACGGCGTAGGCGTATCGATAGGGCCGACCCGTCAGACGTTCGTCCAGACGCGGAAACTCTTGGGGCAGGTTTGAGATGACTTGCCTGTGTACCCGGCTGCCATTCGCCGGCATGGTCCATCGCTCCAGGCGGGCACCCGCGTTCAACTCAGGGCCAGTGCGTGCGCGAGCAAACATGCGATCGTGCACCACCACATCCATCACCACACTGCCATCAGGTAAGTCAAACGCATTGCAGGGGTGGAACACATAACAAAGGTCAACCTCATACCAGCGCATGTCAGCGGCCTGGCCATCACGCGGCAAGAGGCCTACGCGAGCCCCATGGCTAGGGCGCCAACGATAGGGAAACGGTGCGCGGCTCAACAGGCGTCGCCAAGAGAAGGTCACCGGCAGGTCGAGCACCACCACCTGAGAGGCCGTGATCGCGCAATCGTGAACCATGGGGCCATGCCGGACCGGGATGTCCACTACCTTGTCGACCGCGCCGGTGGGTGACACACGCACGTATTGAATCTTGTTATGCACCAGCCCGTCATAGCAAACCGCATGAAGATCTCCTGTCACAGGGTCTCGATGCGGGTGGGCTGAAAAGGGCAACGACTGGGTGCTATCGAAATAGGCGCGTCGCACCGTGTTCAAGTCGCCATCCAACTGAACAGGCATCATGCCCGCTTCGGTCGCCGCCCAAGTGCGCCCAGCATGGGCAAACACATTGGTATTGACCACATCACTGACACCCCGCTTGGGGCCTGGCACCAAAGGCCGCCCCAACTGCTTGTTCACCGAGTCACTGCCAATCCAGCGGCTGCGATACCACTGCGCCTGCCCATCGGCCAAGCGCACGCCATGCACCATGCCATCACCGATGAACCAGTGATAGCGCTTGGCATGGGGCTTGATCGGGTTGGGGCCAATGCGTGCATACACACCCCGCAATGCAGCCGGCAACTCGCCGGTCACTTTCAGGTTGCGCAACTCGGTTTCTTGCGTCACAGGCGCAAAAGGCCCATCGAGAAACGACTGTTGATCGGCCGTGGCCCCTTCCGAGGGGAGCACGTCATCCAACTTGCGGGCAGACACGGTATTCATTTGGTTGGCCTATGTTGTCAGTGTGAACATGGTCATGGAACCACAATATGTGGACAATGTCAACATGACCACAGAACGCCCCTATCACCATGGCAATTTGCGCGCAGCCCTGATTGAGGCAGGACTGCAAGCACTGGAACAGACCGATGCAAATGATTTGAGCTTGCGAGCGATTGCCCGTGAAGTTGGCGTGTCGGCCAATGCGGCCTACCGACACTTCGCTGACAAGCAGGGCTTGCTCAGCGCCATGGCGGCAGAAGGGTTCCGTCGTTTTTCAGCCGCCCAGCGCGAAGCCTTGCAGTCATCGCCTAACGATTCAGGCACCCCTTGTTCCGCAGCTGCGGGGCATGCTTACATCGCCTTTGCCCAAGCCCATCCGGCCTTGTTTCGCTTGATGTTCGGCCATTTGTTCAGCGAACACCGAGACCCAGAACTGCTGACCGAATCCATGGGGGCATTTCAAGCCCTGGTGGCCACTTCGGCCCAAGACATGGGCGTCGAACCAGGCGATGAGCGCGCCCTGGTCACCGCCATCGCCCGCTGGAGCTTGGTCCACGGGCTCAGCCACCTGCTGCTCGATGGTCAACTGGCCATGTTTGGTGACCGTGTCGAGCGACTGGTCAGCCAAGTCATGGGCATGCAGCAGACCATCACCCCACCCGCCCTAACCATCAAGCGGAAACCGGCTGCCCGCCCGTGAACGCGAGCAACTGGCCACTTTGCATGGCCACCCAGGGCTCATCCACCGTAAGGGGTTCGGTGGCAATCACCGCCACCCGATCGCCAGGCTTGGCCAGCTCGGCAAAGTTCAAGACCATGTCCTCGTCTTGCAAACGGGCCAGTCCGAAAGGATGCTGACGCACCAAATAATGCAAGTGGGTTGAGCAGTGGGCCCACAGGGCATCGCCTTGGCTCAACATGAAATTGAAGGTGCCGTGCCTGGCGATTTGGGGCACCAGTTCGCTCAGGGTGGCGTTCAACTCGGATACGGCAGGCAGGCCGGCATGACTTTTTGCCAGCTCTTGCATCAGCCAGCAAAAGGCCCGCTCGCTGTCGGTGTCGCCAACCGGGCGGAAAGCAGCATGCAGGCGAGGCTCAAAATCCTTCAAATTGCCGTTGTGGGCAAAGACCCAGTACCGCCCCCACAACTCACGCACGAAGGGATGACAGTTCTCCAGTGCCACCCGGCCCTGCGTGGCCTTGCGGATGTGCGCGATGACGTTGCGGCTTTGGATTGGATAACGCTTGATCAACTGGGCCACGGGTGACTGGCTCGCGGCCTCATGGTCCACAAAAAGCCGGACCCCGCGGTCTTCAAAGAAGGCGATGCCAAACCCATCCGCATGCTCACGCGAACGCGTGGCAAAACCCGTGAAGCTGAAAACGATGTCGGTGGGCGTGTTGCAATTCATGCCCAGCAGCTGACACATGGCGTGACTCCTGTTCAGGCCTAGTGTAGTTCAGAGCCTGTGCCAGGAGTGGCGCCATGCGAGCCGTGCTGGCATCAAGATGGCAGAAAGTCGAGCGGGTACTTTTCGGTGGTCACATCGACGTCCTTGGCGCCAAAGTCGATCATGCGGATGCGCGCCACCAGCTTCGCTTCCAAGGCCGGATCATGCAAATCGCTGAACGCCACCTTACAGGCAAGAACCTCGCCAGATGGGGCGATCTTGATTTCCACCACCACCTTGCCCTGCAAAGTCGGATCCTCACGAAGTGCACGGTTGTAGATCGCATCCAGGGCGCCCTTGTGCCGGGCCAGAACTTGACGGATGTCCTCCAACGAGCGTTGCGGCTTGGTATTGGCCACTGCAGCCAAGCGTTTGGCCGACGCTGCCGCCGCCAACTTGGCAGAGTTGTCCTCCACAATGGTGACGCTACGGGCTGCCAACCCCACCCCACCGCCGCCACTGGCCGCAGCACTCCGGTTGTATGCCGGGGCGCTGATGCTGCTGCTGCCACCGGAGGAATTGGTCGTGACCATGGCGCGCGCCAAAGACACCGAATCGTTGGCGGCAGCCCCGCCAGAGGCCGCGCCCACCCCACTGCGCTGGCGGATATCCGTTCGCACCGTCACGGCCGCGTCGGTGCGAACCTGTGCGATGTCCTCACTGGCGGCCAGCAAGCCCAGTCCGGCCACACGCTTGCGCGCCGCCTCCACCGAATTCTGTTGCGCCCCAGCAGACCCACCGGGCGCCGCCGTCACCACGGCCGCGGTTGGCGCGGGCTCACGGGCAGGGGGCGCCTTCTTTTGCGGCACCACTTTGGCCGACTCATGCGTCTTCGTCGGTGGCGGTTCCACCTCCGGCTTCACCTCGGGCTTGCGTTCCAGTTCTGCCTTGGGCAGCTCAGGCAAAGGGGCTGGCGTGTGTTCCAACAGCAACTTCGCCATGGGCGCAGGCACCGCGGGCGCTTGCGACTGCTGCGGTTTGAGCGCCGGCGTCAGCAAGAGCATCACACACAAAGTCGCTGTGATCGCCAGCACCGCAGAGGTGATACGACGGAACAGCCGGGTGTCGTCAGGCGCATCCGTCCACGCCAGCGCTGGGGTTCGGAAAGACACCAAGGCAGCCGTGCTCACGACGCCCCCTTTTGCCGCACCGCGAAGGAGATGTCGGCATAGTTGGCACTCGCACTGGTTGCCATGATCTTGCGAAGCAATCGATACGGAATGGCCTTGTCGCCCATGATCGTCAGGCGCCGTGCTTGCGATGCGTTTTCCTGGCGAATCACCTGACGGCCCGATACCTGATCCAGCTCGGCCTTCAAAGGCGCAATCAAGGTGTCGTCCGAGTTGATGACATCCGCCACCGCCGCCACTTTGCGGCCATCCACCAGGATGTCGGTGGGGCTGACCGTGACCACCACAGTTTCATGAGGTGTAGTCTGTGACGCCGAATCCGGCAATTTCACGGCCTTGGGGCTGGCAAGTGTCTCGACTCCGCCCGCATGAGACAGCAGGAAGAAAATGAGCAAAGTGAACACGTCGATCAAGGACACCAGGTTCATGTCCACGGCGTCGTGGTAGCGTGCGCGCCGCTCGGCTCGTCGTTGTCTGGGTGTGGTTTCCATCTTGTCTCGACCCTTCAGCGCGCTGGGATCGGTGCATCGCCGATCGAGATGTTGGGAAACAGCTCGCCCTGCACCAGTTTGTTGTCTTGCACCACATGCCCTTCACGCAAAGCGTCCATCACATGCACCATCGTGTCGTAGGGGGTGTCGGGCTGCGCCAGCAGGGTCACGTCCTTCTTGTCTGGATACTTGACCTTGATCTGCTGAACCACGCGAGACAAAGCCGCCACATCGGGTGCCCCGCCCTGGTTGGGCAAACGGGCGATGAGCCCACCGACACGATCCCCCAACTCCAAGGCATCGGGCTGGATCGTGACTTCAAGCTGCAGATCATTGACCTTGAGTTGCCCCACCCCGGAGCTTTGCGCTGGCAGGGTCAGATCGATCACCGCCAGACGGGAGAACACCGCGGTGGACAACAGAAAGGGCACCAACACCACGATCAGGTTGATGAAGGCGGTGATTTCAAGGTGCGCTGCGCCCTGCTTGCGCAGCCGACGGGAGCGAACAGCCATCTCAGCGAACCGAGGCTTGTTGGTCTGCGCGCAAACGCGTGACCAGGTTCAGGAAGCTCATCTTGGAAGCTTCCAGGCCGTCGATGATCTCGCTGGTCTTGGACTGCAGAAACGCGTGGATCAGCAAGAAGGGGATGGCCACCATCAACGCGAAAGCCGTGTTGTTCATGGCAATCGAAATACTGGCCGACAGCATTTCAGACTTCTCTGCCGGGTTGACCTGCGCGACCGCCGTGAAGCCCTTGATCAGGCCGATGATGGTGCCCAGCAGGCCGACCAGGGTGATGACGTTGGCAAAGGTGGCGATGTAGTGGGTGCGCTTTTCCAGACGCGGCACGATTTCCATCATGCCCTCTTCCATGGCGGCGTCGAAGTCTTCGCGGCGGCCGGGGCTTTGCATGCGATCCAGCCCGTAGCTGACGATCTTGCCCACGGCGGCGTCTGACTTCGCGGCCACCGCCTTGGCTTCTTTCAACTGCCCTTGCTGCAGCAGCGGTTGCAGCTGCGACCAGGTCTTGCTGTTGTCCTTGCGGGCACGTGACAAGTAGACGAAACGCTCGATCGCAATGGCGAGTCCCACCGACATGATCAGGATGCTGGGGTAGATGAACAGGCCGCAATCCTGAAAGAATTTGACGGCGGTTTGGAAGGCATTCATGACTCGACTCTCCGAAACAAATTAGGTGTGATCAACGACAACTCAGGGTTGGGCTGCGGCCTGGCCGCGGGCCTGGCGTTGCGCCTTCACTTGGGATTGATACTGAATCTCGCGATGGAAGCTCTCTGGGTCGAGCGGCTGCAGCGGCTCGTTGAGCAAACTGAGCTGAGGCCGCCCATTGACCTCGCCAGGCAAGGCCTTCTTCCAGGGAACGATGTAGAGGATCTTGGGCAGTTCCTGGTTGCCTTGCTTCACAGCCGGCTGCTCATCCTGCGCGCTCTGCGCGTTCTGCGCCCAGGCGGAAGGTGCCCACAGTGCCACTGCGGCCAACACCCAGCCAATCAAACGGTTCATGATGCCTCCTTGTGTGGGGTGGGCTGGGAACTGGCGAGACGATGCTTGAGATCGGCAATCCATTTCGCCACGGTCGGATCCCCTTGCGGCGTCAGGTCCAGATAACGCTGGTACATCGACAAGGCCCGCTCCGCGTCGCCAAGATACAGATCCGACAGAATCCCCAGATTCAACACCGCAGGCGCGTATTGCGGGTCTGCAGCCAGGGCCCGCTCGTAAGCGGCACGCGCCTTGTCGAACTGACCGAGCTGGCGATAGTGAACCCCCAGTTGGTTATAGGACACCGCTGGCGTAGCGCTACGCGCTGCCGTTTGCAACAAGGCCTGGGTGGACTTCGCCAATTGGTCTGCCGGCACGACGGCGAGGCTCACCCCCTCGCCCCGCTCCCGCTTGCCGTAGCGTACGGGCAGTTGCTCAGCCAGGGCATCGAAGCTGCGCTGAACCCACTGGTCGTACACGCCTTGCGCAGCGCGACGGGCGTTGACCTCATGCATGTCGCTGGACTTTTCTTCGAAGGGCAGCGCCTGCTCTTCCAGCAAGACGTTGTATTGCTCCAGTTCGACGTCCGACAGCTTCTTGGGTCGCTGTGACCCCAGAATCGCCTTGCCGAAATCTCGGTAAAGATCGGCCACCTGGTAGGTCACCTCGGTGCTGACCTCGGCCACACCGGGCTCAGAGGCCAAGGCATAGGCGTGCAGAGCCTCTTCCAACTTGGCCTTCTTCAACTTCAACTGCTTTTGCAAGGGCTCGACCAAGGCCACCTTGCGGTAGGCCTGCGCCAGCGGCTCAGCCAACGCCAGAGCGGCCTTCGCACCCAGGTAGCGTGTGCGATCGGTGCGCGCATCGCCGCCTTGCAAATCGGCTTCGTAGATTTGCTTCGTCCACGCCTGTTCCCGCGCCGTGTCGCCCGCATCCTTGGCCAACTGAGCCAAGCGAGCGCGCGTTTCAATGGTGTTTTCAAGCGGCACCGGGCGCATGGCCAGGCTTTGATTCAAGTACCGCTCGTAGGCCTTGGCAGCCGCGGCTCGTTCGCCGGCCTTTTCGTGATACCCCGCAACCTGCCAGAGCATGTTGTGAGCCAAGGTGGCATCCTTGACGCCACCGGCAGCCAGGATTCGCTCCATCTCGGCCGCGGCCAACGACCATTCACCCTGTTCGCTGTAAATCACCGCCAGCTTGGAGCCCACATCCGCTTGCAGTGGGTGCTTGGGATAGCGACGACGGAAGTCTTCCAGGCTGGCGCGCGCGGCCGCCCAATCCTTCATTTCAAACTGAGCGGCACCCGCATCAAACAAGGCATTGGCACGCACAGTGGGGTCGCTTGCCGACTCGGACACCAGCTTGAAGCGTGCCGCTGCCTCTTTGAAATGCCCAGCCTTGCGTTCTTGCTCACCGAACTTGTAGGCCACCGACACCACCGTTTGCTTCAATGAAGCGTAGGCGGGATCCTGAGGCGAGGTCATCTCCAGCATCTTCGTGTAAGCCTGATCGGCCGCGCCGTAGGCATTCCGCTTCCAGGCCGTCTGGGCCATGATCGACCAAGCCAATCGACGTTGCGCCTCGCTGGCTGGTGGCTTCAAGTCGATCAACTTCATGGCCACCAGATTGGCTCGCTCGAAGTCCTTCAGCGCATACAGTTGCTCCAGCGCGTCGCCTAGAACGCTGGCCGTGCGCTCGTTGCCAGGAAAGGTTTTCGCAAACCTCAACGCACTGGTGACCGAGGCCTGCTGCAGCCGTGTGGCATCCAGGGGATCAGCCCCCTTGCGCATCTGCGCACGGGTGAGCAAGGCGGCGTAGCCTGCCTCAGCCGCTTGTGGATTCCAGGAATAGTCGTAGGCGACATGCTCGAACTCCACCGCCGCTTCGTTGAGCAGGCCGGCTTCGCTCAGCAACTCGGCCAGCAGGAAGTTATTGTGGGCGGCATCCTTGTCGTTCGGAAACTCGCTCAACAACTCGCGATACCAGCGAATGGCCTCTTGGTAGTCTTCCTTGCGCTTGGTGCTTTGCGCCTTGGCATGGTAGTGAACCGTCAAGTCCTTCAGGTAAGCCTGAACTTGGGGTTGTGCCATGCGCCAGTCCCGCGCACGCGCCATGTGCAAAGGGCTATCCTGGCCGAACAAGACCACGTACTGCCGCTTGGCCTCCATGGCCTGCTCGGGCAAATTGGCCTGCAGGTAATTGTCGACCGCCTGGGCTTGCAGACGCGGTGCCTGCCCATTGAGGGGGTGACGCTTCACAAACAGCGCATAGGTGTCGGCGGCATCCTTGGGGCGATTCTGCTTGAGGTAATACGCCCCCAATTGTTCGTACACGAACAGGCCATAGGTCTGACGAATGGGCTTAGCCGCCGTGTAGACCTCAATGCCTTCCGCCCCCTTCATCTTGTCCAGGCTCAGGCTGATGCCACGGAAGGTATCGGCCAGCAATTCACGATCGGCACGGTTGAATTTGTCGGGTGAAGCCAGCACATCCGACCCTGGCCGGCTGGCCAGCTTGGCATCGAGCACCTTGAAAAAGGCTTGGGCCGCGTTGTCGAACTGACCGATCTTGAACTCTGACCAGCCCAGCATGTAGGTGGCGCGTTCTCGATAAGGGTTGGGTCGGTCATTGCTCAGCACGGCTGAGTACGATTTCTCGGCATCAGCATACCGACCGATGCTGAATGACAGCTCTCCGCGCCTGAACTCGATTTCATCAATGTTGTCGGCGTACGGAAAATCATGCGCCAGCGTCGTCAAGGTCTGCTGGGCGGCCTCGAGTTCACCGGCTTGTTCCTGCGCGCGTGCCAACTGGTACAGAACCTGATCCCGATTCGGGGCATTGGGGTAGGAGGCCAACTGCTCCTGATAGCCCGCAATCACGGCCCGATAGTCCACGGTCTTATCGCCCTTGGACTCGGCATTGGCCTGGTCGACCCGATTCATCTCCAGGTCGTACAGACGCCGCAAAGCTTCTGCGCCCAAGGGGGAATTGCCCCCTTCATGCAGCAACTGCTGATAGGCCTGCATGGCCTGCCCTTCGCTGACGCGCGGGGCTTCATCGGGCTTGACGTCAATAGACTGGGCAGCCAAGGTCTTCAGTGTGGGCCCTTGCGTGTTGTCATTGACGCTGCTGCAAGCACTGAGCAGGCACACGGCCGCCACAGCGGTCAACCGAAGACTATTTCGCATCTTGGGTCTCCTGCGGCTGGCCTTGCTCGTTGGCGCGATGGGGCTGAGCAGTGCCCGAGGCGGCTTGGTCATACAGGCTGGCAACGGCGAATCTCGCCTGAGTCAAATAGGCCGTCAGATGCGACTTGCGACGCGATAGTTCAGACAAGGCGATCCCTTGCATCAAGTTGCGCTGCTCCTGAGTCAGCTCAGCGGTTCGGTTCAGCGCATCGTCGACTTGCGACCTCAACGCCACCACGCGGCCATCCAGTCGTGCGAACCGATCCGGCTCTTGTTGCAGGGCATTGCTGATCGACGCCTGGCGTTGCTGCACTTGCGCCAATCCCGCCTTCACAAATTGCATGTCGTCACGGACACCATCGATGCGGTCGGCCTGCGCCTGAGCCCACTGCCACTTCATCAGCCCTTTCATCAGCTTGACTCGCTCGGTCAGGGCCTGAAGATCGGGGTCGCGGGGGAACTTGCGTGTCAACTCTTGCGCGCGCGCCAGCACCCGTGTCAGGTGATTCAGACGATCGACCTGGCTCGCATCAGCAAACGCCGCACCATCGCCAGCGGCTTCGGCGGCAACCACGTCGGAACCCAGGGCATCCGCGTGTCGACGCACCGCATCCAACTGCGCACCGCGCTCGAAAGAAGCCAACTGGCTACGTACATCCGCCAGCAGCCTTTGCCGCTCCGCCAGGATGTCATGAAGCTCATCTGCCTTGGCTTGCGCATGCTGCAGTCTTTGCTGCAAGGCCCGCAGATCAAGCAAGTTCTGGTACAGCGCCTGGAAAGTGGTGTCGGCCAGCACATCGGTCAGATCGGCGGCATAAGGCACGTCGGGCAGCTTGTCGGCTTGCAAGCCAGACGGATCCTTCATGAGCGCATCGACCCATTGCCCGGATCGAATGAAAGCCATCATCGACTCCAGGTAGGCCATCTCGCGCTCAAAGCCCTTGATCGCAGCTGCATAAGCCTCGACAGACTTTGCCTTGGCTCCCAGCAGATCGTATGCATAGGGGATCATGAGCTGGGCCTCTTGCACAGCCGGATCGTGAGGATCCCTCTTGCTGAGCTCGATCCATGGGACCAACCCACCCTGAGCGTTGTTCTGATCCATCAATGCCCAGCCGTAACCCAACAAAGCACGGTTGCTTTCGATGCCATCCAGGGACACGCGCTCCAGAATGCGTCGCGCATCGTCAGGCTGCTTTTCGCGCAGCGCCACGAAGCCCAAGGCCACGTTGGCGCGATCCCGCAAGATGCGCTCTTCGTCGGTTTTCACGGGGGCGGTTCCCAACGCATTGAGCGTCATCCAACCCGGCACGACGGCCCCCACCGCGACCTGCAGCACGCCCAAGTTGTAGCGTGCCAAGTAAGACTGCGGCCACTTGGCAGCCACGGTCTTGAGCACCTCGACTGCCGCGCGCTTGTCTGAGGCCGCATCCAAAATCTGTGCCTTCAGGATGTTGCGGTCGATATCCTGCTGCTCGGGCAGCGGCCCATGCACCTTCTTGAGGGCGCTGCCCGCCTCATCCAGATGCCAGCGCTGCAACTGCAATTTCGCCAGACGCATCCAGGCCAGGTCGACGCGTTGAGGCGAGCGCTTGCTGGCCGCCAGGCGATCCAGAAAATCTCCAGCTTCCTGATACAGGCCATAACGCATCAGGGCGTCGCACTGCTTGAAGGCCTGGTCGTCGTCAGAAGGAAGATCAAGCTTGGAACGCCCCGACAGCCAAGCAGACAGTGCCAGGTTTTCATCCCCTTGCAGCAGTGAATCCACCGCTTCGCGAGAGGCCGCTGCGCCTTGCCCCTGCGCAGCGACACGCAACGTCTCACCATGAACCCCCTGCGATGCAAGCAGCATCGCCCCCACCAGCGCAAACAACACACCGGGGCGCAATGGCTTCGCCGGCATCGCGCCGGGCTTCAAGTTGGACAAACGCATGTCAATCACCGCCAGACTTTGGCAGACAGGTCAGGCTGCCCTCCGGCTGCCTCATCCATCCGCAGTTGAATCAGCTTGGCATCACCGCCCTTGTCGAACTTCAGGGTGGCAAGCCGCTTGTAGTCAACGCCCGCATTGCCCCCCATCACCGTCGCACTCAACTCATGTGTTCCCGCGGCCAACACGCCTTGATAAAGACGTTGCACGCCGCCTTGCTGCAAGGACTTCAGCTCTTGCGGGGTATAGACATGATCTGCCACCGCTTGTCCGTCGATTTCAAGTCGGATGGCATTGAGCTTGAATGATGTGGGCACGTTCACGGAAACGACCACCGCTACTTGATCTGCCGGGGGATAAAGAAGTTCCTGCTCGATAACCTGGAGATCGCTGTTCAACCGCGCGACCTCTCGCTTCAACTCTTGCGTCCGGCGATCGAGTGGTGCAATACCGGAGCGAGAGGCTGGCGCGACAACAGGCTTGCCCGGTGCAGACGCAGCCACTGCGTGGCGTACGGCCATCGGTTTACTGGCCGGCAGCGTAGGAGCGGCGGCAGGCTTCCCATTTGTGACAGGGCTTGGTTTGGCAGACGGTTGCGCCGCGCTCACCGCCTGGACAGCGGCCAGCATGAGTGCAACGGAAACAGCGATGAATGGCAGAGTGCGTAGATGCATGGCGATGGACTCAGACTCCCTGGCAGAACTCTGTCGCACCTGCTTGATCCTCGCAATCACCGGAATGGGTAGCCCCCTCCCCCAAAAGATACCGCAGCGGTACTTCATTTCTGCTACCGAACTATTCTCAGAGCAGCGCAGCCTAGCGCAACTTCATCCCTCGGCGCATCGGGGATTCAGCCAGTTTGTAACAGTTGGAAGGCGAAATCCCCCCTCTCAAGGGGGGTGGCAGCGTGAATATCTGCACGCCCCGCGCCCGGTGATAATGGCGGCGCTAACTAACGGCACCTTATTTAACTAACCATCTCTAGGAGCGCTCCATGGCGTCCATCAACAAAGTCATCCTCATCGGCAACCTGGGTCGTGATCCTGAAGTGCGATACACCCCCAACGGCGCAGCCGTCTGCAACGTCTCCATTGCCACCACGCGCAATTGGAAAGACAAGAACAGCGGCGACAAGGTTGAGGAAACCGAATGGCACCGTGTGGTGTTTTACGACCGCCTGGCTGAAATCGCCGGCGAATACCTCAAAAAGGGCCGCCCGGTTTACGTCGAAGGCCGCCTGAAAACCCGCAAGTGGCAAGACAAAGACGGCAAGGACAACTACACCACCGAAATTGTGGCCGAGCAAATGCAATTGCTGGGCGGCCGTGAAGGCGGCGGTGGTGGTTATGGCGGTGGCCAAGGCGGCCCTGAAGACTACAGTCAGGAAGCCCCATCGGCACCGAGCCGCCCAGCCGCGCGCCCTGCTCCAGCACCGGCTTCGCGCCCCGCACCCAAGTCATCGACTGGGTTTGACGACATGGATGACGACATCCCCTTTTAAATTGGAATAGATCAGCTTTGGTTGATCAACCCAACTAAAAGGCCCGCCCTTCTTTCGAAGCGCGGGCTTTTTTCATGGCGCAACAGACCCACCCACCTCCTCAGGCAGGCACCCCCAGGATCACGCTGGAGGCTTTGAACAGGGCCGTCACGGTCTGCCCGGGCTCCAGAGACAATTGGCCCGCACTTTCATTGGTCACCACCGCGGCCACGCTCAGGCCATGTCCCAGGTCGATCACGACCTCGGTGTTGACCGCCCCCGCTTGCACACGAATGATCTGACCGCACAAGGCATTGCGTGCAGAAAACTTCGAGCCCTCGGCTTCGGTCACCACGATGATCGAGGATGATTTGACCAAGGCAAATGCCTGCCCTCCGACAATCAGCCCCAAGCTCTGCACGCTTTCGTGGGTCACGATGGCGGTCAGCTTGAGCCCTGAAGTCAGCGTCAGCTCGACTTCGTCGTTGACCGAACCCGCGCGAATCGCCGACACGGTGCCAAGGAACTGGTTGCGCGCACTGGTTTTCATGCTCATCCTTCTGACCAGCAGGTAATCGGACGTCAGATCCACGGCTTGCTTGCGCAGTTGCTCGATGAACAGCCGGTGCTCTCTTTCAATGAGCCGGAAGTTTTCAACCAACTGAGCCCCTCGTGGGGTCAAGCGCGTGCCACCACCACCCTTGCCTCCAGCGACACGCTCGACCAAGGGTTCACCAGCCAGGTTGTTCATGGCGTCGATGGCGTCCCAGGCCCCTTTGTAGCTCATGCCCACAGCCTTGGCCGCCTGGGTGATGGAGCCGCTTTCAGCCAACTGGGCCAGCAGGGCGATGCGCGCAGCGCCGCCCAGGTTTTCGTCCCCGACCGTCAGCCAGACCGAGCCTTGTAAGGCAATCGAACCATCGGGATCACTCATGGATGCTGTTTGCTGGTGTAGGTGACCCCGCAAGGATACCCCGCAGGATTCATGCTGCTCATTCGGTTGGCGCTGCTAATCTGGCAATACCACCACGTTCACCGTGTCGCATTCGTGACGTAGTAGGCAATTTGCCTGAATCCGCCCTCGCGATGCTTAACCCCACACAGAAGGTGTCGATTTACGAAACCTAACCATCAACACCTACAAGGCCGCAGCTGTGCTGAGCATCCTCAAAAGAATCAGATCAATTTGGTCAATCCTACTGACGCTGGCTGCAGCTGGCTTTACTGTGCCCGCGGACGCGGCCCTGTTGGTGACAGGAACGACTGCCAGCAGCATCACCCAGACCACCGCCGTGCTGAGTGCGACAGTTCAAAACACAAGTGGCTTTTATAACGTCGACGAAAGCTTTCAATGGGGGCTGACGACTTCTTACGGCAGCACTGGCAGCATTACAACGGTCCCGCCCTACGGGTATCAGACGGTCACGCAAAGCATCTCGGGCCTGGCGTGCGGGACGACCTATCACTTTGCTATCACCCACGGCCCAGACACCACCTTCACCACCAGCGCATGCGGATCCAGTGTGATTTACGATGCCAACGGTGGCAGCGGGGCGCCAGTTGATGGCACAAGTTACGCCAATGGCAGTACCGTGACCGTTTCGTCCACCAATCCAACCCGCGCGACCTACACCTTCACGAACTGGAACACAGCAGCCAATGGTTCTGGTACTGCATACGCCTCAGGCACCACGTTTACGATGGGGGGCTCGAATGTCACTCTGTATGCACAATGGCTGGGCACGCAATCCGCGCTGACTGTGACGGCTAGCCCGAGCGCACTGCGAACCCATCAAACTAGCGTGTTGAGCACATCCGGCGGATCGGGAAGCGGCGCTGTTAGCTACGCAGTCGCAAGTGGCCCATGCACCGTCAGCGGGAACGTGTTGACAGCCAATGATCGCGGCACCTGCGTGATCACCGCAACGAAGGCAGCTGATGCCAGCTACACCGCGGCGAGTGCCTCAACCTCCGTGACGGTGGGATCATCGATTGATCAGGCTGTGGACCAAAGCGTTCGCAACACGATCACGGCGCAAGGCGCGGTCGCGATCCGCACCACCGAGCTGCAACTACACAATGTCAATACCCACCTGAGTCAGCTCAGCCAGGATTTCGACATCCACTCCAATCGCTTTGCTTTCAACGACCCACTGGTGAATCTGGGCCGAGTTATGCTGGCCAGCGCCAGCGATCACTTGAGTGGCATGGGTTCTCAACTGCAGGATCGCACGCATGCGGCAGTGTGGATTGCGGGCGACTTGTCTTTTGGAAAAACGGATAACAGCCAAAACGTCGCCGCTCGCTTCAGCACTAATGAGGTCACGGTTGGCTTGGATGTGCAGGTGGACGCCAAGTCCATCGTGGGCGCGGCAATCAGCTATAGCAAAGATGACACCTCGACCGACAACCATGGCAGCAAGGTCAATGGGCAACAGCGCGCCATCAGCTTATATGGCGTCACCTCGCTACAACGAGACTGGATTGTGGATGGACAAATGGGCCTTGGCAAGCTGGCGCTGGACAGCGATCGCTATTCCGCCTTGGCCAACGATGTGTTTTCGTCCAATCGCGATGGCCACTCCTTGTTCATCGCCGGCGGCTTACACAAAAAAATCGTGGTGAGCGGCTGGAAGCTCCAACCCTTCGTGCGAGCCCAGCACATCACAACCAAGCTGGGTGCGTATAACGAGGGGCTCGATGCATCGGCGCTGGCTTATGGCAGCGCTTCGATCAATGCGAACTCCGTCTTCGCCGGTATCGAATCGTCTTATGAGATCAACCTGAACGAAGGCGCCAAGCTGACGCCGTCTGTGAAAGCCGAGTATCGGTACAACGCACACAGCACCCTTCATCAAGGGGTATGGATGAACCAGGATCCGAGCGAAGCGACTTCGGTCAGCATGGCTGCAGTGCCTCAGAACGTTCGCACGGTCGGTGCAGGGGTACAGTTCACGAACAAAAACACGGTGAGCGCCACCCTCAACTGGCAGTTCTCTCAAGGCAACAGCGGCTATCAAGCAACCGGGTTGCGTACCGAGATCTCGGCCCCCTTCTGAATCATGGCGCGATCCCGCGCTTGATGGCGCGCGCCACAGGCTGGGGTAGCTTGCTGATCGAGCCCAGCACATGTGGCAGCAGCCGCAACTTCAGCCCGGACACCGCGCTGGGGACCAGCGCTTCGATCAGGTGCGGCCCCGGTGTGCGCAAGGCATGCTCCAGCGCCACCATGAAATCTTCCGTGGTGGTGGCACGCACCGATGGCACGCCCATGCTTTCGCCCATGCGAACGAAATCGAGCCCCGGATTCGACAGATCCAACTGCGACTTGGCTTTCTCGCCAGCCCCAATGGCGCCCACGCGCTGCAGCTCAACATTGAGGATCGAGTACGAGCGGTTGTTGAAGATGATCGACACCACGTTGAGCTTTTCTCGGGCCATGGTCCACAGAGCCTGGATGGTGTACATGGCCGAGCCATCACCCGCCAGGGCGATCACCTGCCGATCAGGGCAGGCAATCGCCGCGCCGACGGCCGTCGGCAAGCCCTGTCCAATGGCGCCACCAGTCAAAGTCAGCACATCATGGTGAGGGGCACCCGCGGTGTAGCGGGGCAGCATGACGCCAGAGGTCTGGGCCTCATCCACGATGATGGCGTTTTCGGGTAGCAGGTGTCCAATCCCCTTGCAGACCTTCTCGGCAGTCAGCTTGCCCCGTGGGCGCTCAGGGCGAATGGACGCTTGCAATGCCGGCACGGTGGTCTCCACCCCCAATTGCTTGACCAGCTTGTCAAGGCTGGCCTGGGCATCTTGTGTCATGGTCGACAACTCATGCACTTGGCAGCCGTCTGGCACCAGATAACTTTTCTTGCCAGGGTAGGCGAAGAAGGACACGGGGGCCTTGGCATCGACCAAAATCAGGTGATCCACATCAGCCAACTGCACCGAAGCCAATTCGGCCAGATAAGCGATGCGCTCGACGTGAGGCAAGCCAGCCCCCCGCTCGATGCGCGTGGGAAAGACCTCGGCCAAGAGCTTGGCTCCCGTCTGTTCAGCCACGCGAGCCACCGCCATCAAGGCGGGCTTACGAAGGGCTCGACCACCTAGCAGGAAGGCCTTCTTGCCCTCGCCTTGCAATACCTTGGCAATGGCGGCAATGGTAGCGTCGTCCGCCGCAGGGGGGGGCGTGAGTTTGGGTGGCGGCATGGGTACCCCACCGTCACTCCAGGACACATCGGCAGGCAGGATCAGGGTGGCCACCTGCCCGGGCAGGCCCATGGAGGCCTCAATGGCCTCCACCGCATCACGGCACAAGGCTTCGGTGGATGAGGAGGTCCGCACCCAGCTCGACACATTGCGCGCCACGGTTTCAATGTCTGACTGCAACTGGGCGTCGTAGGGCACGTGATAGGTGGCGTGGTCGCCCACGATGTTGACGATGGGCACTCGACCTTTGCGCGCATTGTGCAAATTGGCCAGGCCATTGCCCAGCCCACAACCCAGGTGCAGCAAGGTGGCCGCAGGCTTGCCCGCCATGCGAGCGTAGCCATCGGCTGCGCCCGTGGCCACGCCTTCGAACAAGGTCAAGACGGCTCGCATCTCGGGCGCCGTGTCGAGTGCCGCCACAAAGTGCATTTCAGAGGTGCCTGGGTTGCTGAAACAGACGGTGACGCCGGCATCCACCAGCGTTTGCATCAGGGCTTGCGCGCCATTGGGCATGGAACACTCCTCGAACAAGGAAAGATTGAAAAGTCAGAACAGGACACAGGACTCATTCACAGCCCGCGGCCCGATCGAATCGATTGCGCTGCGCTGCGGGCAGTCAAGATGCAACCGGGCAGGAAGGTGCCCTCCAACGATCGCTTGCCGGAGGCGCCACCGCCGCCGAACCCGGCCGCTTCGCCCACACAGTACAGACCTGAGATGGCCTGCCCACCGGCATCGAGCACCCGACTTTGCAGATCGGTTTGCAAGCCACCCAGGCTTTTACGCGTGATGAGCTGCGTCTGGATGGCGATGAAAGGCCCGGCCCCGCGCATCTGCAAGGGGGCTGGTTTGCATGTCCGCAGGCGGTCCGGCCCCCACTGGCGAGCATGCAGGATGCGTCGAATCTGGTCGTCGTTGTGCAGCTTGTCGCTCAAACAGAAATTCGCATCGAACGCATCCGCGGTGGCTTGCAACACATCCGGGTCGACATCCTGCGTGCCGGTGAGTTGGTTCATCTTGTGTGCCAGCCCCGACAGGCTCGCATCGACCAGAAAGTGAGGGCTCTCGTCTTGCAACTGTCGAACCAGGCGATGGTTGCCCGTCAAGGTTTCAAACAGGAAGCGGAAGAACTGTTTGTCGCGAATGCGCGGGTTGTGCTCAGCGCCTGAGATGGCGAGTTCCTTGGCGGCAATTCGCCAGTTCAGCAACTGCCAGGTGTAGGGCTTTTCGAGCGCAGCCACCCGTTGACACAGCGCATGTGTGTCAAAGCCTGTGACCAGCGGATCAGGCCCGATCCGTTCACCGCGATGGTTCAACCACAAGGCTGATTTGCAGGGGATGGCAGACAGACCATGACCCGGGAAATGGGGCTTGGGATGGGGAATGCCGGCGGCGTAATTCCACATTTCACCCACATGCGTCAGGCGGCCCGCCAATTGATCCGCCACGAAGTGATGCAATTTGCCATCCGCGAAGGGATGAGCGCCGTTGAGCATCTGAGTCGGCATGGGGCGATCTGCGGGCCAATTGGCTCGCACCGCTGCCTCGGCGCCATTGATCCCGCCCATGGCCAGCACCACGACGGGGGCTGACAGCTGTACCGCCTCTTGGGTTTCCTCGTTGATGGCCACCGCCCCGGACACCACGCCAGCCGTCTGATCAACCGACACCACGCGATGTCGATGCAACACCGTGAGCTTGCCATCGGTGTCAGCCTGCCGCAGAGCCTGGATCATGCAGCGCGTCAATTCGCGCGAAGTGCCCCACACCACGTGGTACCGGGGCAGGCTGTTGCCGTCCCCATAAAGGCCGCGTTCGACCCAATTCACCGCGGGCAGAAACTTCAAACCGTGAGACTTCAACCAGTCGTACACCTGAGGACGAGATTGCTCGACGTAGTAGCGCGCCCATTGAAGCGGCAAGTGTTCGGTGGGGGCCAATTCACCAAATCGGATCCAGTCTGCCAAGGCCACGTCTGGGCGATCAGGAATCTTCATGCGCGCTTGCTCCGGCGTGCCCACCAGGGCCATCCCGCCAAAAGCCCACAATGCCAGGCCACCCAAGCGCTCGGGGGTGTCGCGATCGACCACGGTGACATGCAGGCCTGCACGCAGGCATTCCAGGGCCGTCACGATGCCAGCCAACCCGCCGCCCGCCACCAACACATCCGACTGCACAGAACGCGACATGAGTCCCTCCTCTCGACGTGCTTCGAACGATATCGTTTTAAGATCTCGCTTGATTGACCTCAGAGGACAACCGGATTGACGTCGCAGGCCACAGTATCAATGAGTTGGGTGCAAACCGTATTGGGGGAAGCCCAGCGCCAAGGCATTGACGCGACTTCATTGTTGGGGGTGGCGGGCATCCGCGCAGATGAACTCAACAAAGACCGTCTGCCGATCGATCACATCACCCGCTTGTGGCGCGCGGCGGCATCGCTCAGCCAGGATGCCGGGTTCGGACTGAAGGCCGGATTGCATGTGGGGCCAGCCAGTTTCAACGTGGTGAGTTTCATCCTGCAATCTGCCGCCACGCTGCGCGACGCTTTTGCCACTGCGCAGAAGTACCAGCGATTGATTTCTGACGGGGGGCGTATTCAGCTCCTTCCCGGAGACGAGGCGAGCTGGCTGGTCTACCACCCCAGGCAAGGCGACCTGGCGTTCAGCCCACATCAGATCGAGGCCGTGCTGGCCGCCATCGTGAGCTTTGCCAAGTGGCTCTCGCCCAGTGGGCTGGGACTGCAAGTGGTTCGATTCAGTCATGCCCAACTGGGCCCCCGAGCAGGTTACCGCCAAGCGTTCGGCTGCCCCGTCGAGTTCGAGCAGGCTTACAGTGGATTGCTGGTGAGCAATGCCGTGCTCGATCGCGCCCTGCCTCAGGCCAATCCGCAGCTGGCACAAGTGCACGAGCAACATGCCGCCCTGCATCTGAAAGCGCTGACCGACGAGGGTCAATTCGATCACATGGTACGCACGTGGCTGATCACCCACCTGGGCCCGCCCTTGCCGACACGCACCGACGCCGCACGCGCTTTTGGCCTGAGCGAACGCACATTTGCCCGCCGCCTGCTGGCCTGCGGCACCCACTTCGCCGCGATGCTGGACGAGCTCCGCAAAGAGCTGGCTTTGCAGCAGGTGGCACAGACGCAAGAGCCATTTGAAGACATCGCGCTGCACTTGGGCTTCGCAGGTGCCAGCCCCTTCTATCGGGCCTTTGATCGCTGGGTCGGCACCACCCCAGGTGAGTGGCGGCAACGTGCGAAAGAGTTGACGCACCAACGCCCGCCAGCCCATTAAAGGACATTTGTACAGACTTTCAGGCGGGCATAATCCGCACGTCGTTTATCTTGTCCTATATCCCAGGGGCTTACCCATGAGTGAACTCGTTTCCTACCAACTTCAAGATGGCATCGCCACCCTCACGCTGAGCAATGGCAAGGTCAATGCCGTGTCGCCTGACGTGATCGATGCGTTCAATCGCGCCCTGGATCAAGCAGAACAAGACAAGGCCGTGGTCATCATCACCGGCCAGCCTGGCATCCTTTCGGGTGGTTATGACCTCAAGGAAATGATGAAGGGCCCGCAAAACGCCCTCGATCTGGTCGCCAAGGGCAGCACCCTGGCTCGCCGCATGCTGTCGCACCCCTTCCCCATCATCGTGGCCTGCTCGGGTCATGCCGTGGCCAAGGGCGCGTTCATCTTGCTGTCGGCCGACTACCGCGTGGGCATCGATGGCCCCTTCAACATCGGCCTCAACGAAGTGCAGATCGGCATGACCATGCACCACGTGGGCATCGAGCTGGCACGCGATCGTTTGACCAAAGCCGTGTTCCAGCGCTCGGTGATCAACGGCGAAATGTTCAACCCGCAAGGCGCTCGCGAAGCGGGCTTCCTCGACGCCGTGGTGGCCTCGCCTGAAGAGCTGATGCCCGCGGCGCTGGCGATGGCTCAGCAGCTCAAGAAGATCAACATGACGGCCCACACCAAGACCAAGCTGAAGGTTCGCAAGGCCTTGCTGGAAACCTTGGACAACGCCATCGAGGTTGACAAGAAGACCGCATTGAACTGATCACAAAGATCACGGCGTCGTGTTGAATTGACGCAGCAACCGGGGCTTGAGGTGCAGCTGAGCCCCGGTTTGCAAAAGGCCTCGCTCACGCAAGGCTTGATACTCGCCGCGCGACAGGGCCACATCGAGCCCGCCAGCGCCATCGGCGCGCAGCAGCTCCAGCCGAGCATGAGCCCCGACCGCCCACACGTGGGTCAGCGTCGCGACAAAGCTGCCCTCTTCCGCGTGATCGAGTACAGCCAGATCATGGGCGCGCACATAGCTTGGCTGCCCTGAGTCGATGCGGTTCACATCCCCCAGAAACTCCATCACAAAGGGCGTGGCGGGTTGGTCATAGACCTCTTGCGGTGAGCCTTGCTGCTCGATGCGCCCTTGGTTCATGACCACGATTCGATCCGCCACTTCCAGCGCCTCTTCCTGATCGTGCGTGACGAACACGCTGGTCACGTGCATCTCATCATGCAGGCGCCGCAACCAGCGCCGCAGCTCTTTGCGCACTTTGGCATCCAGCGCACCAAAGGGCTCATCCAACAACAATACTTTCGGCTCGACGGCCAACGCTCGAGCCAACGCGATGCGCTGACGCTGACCGCCTGAGAGTTGATGGGGGTAACGATCCGACAGCGTCCCCAGTTGAACCAGCTCCAGCAGATCCAACACCTTGCGACGAAGGGCTGGCTCGGGCAGGCGGTCCGCCTTGGGCTGCACCCGCAAGCCAAAAGCCACGTTCTCGAAAATCGTCAAGTGCCCGAACAAGGCGTAATGCTGAAACACGAACCCAACATGACGATCGCGGGCGGACACGGTCGTCACATCCTGGCCATGAAACAGCACAGACCCCTGGTCTGCTTGATCCAGCCCCGCGATGATGCGCAACAACGAGGTCTTGCCAGACCCTGATGGCCCTAGCAGGGCCACCAGCTGTCCGGCAGGAATGGTCAGGTTGAGGTGATCACAGACCGTGACGGACGCAAACCGCTTGACCAGGTTTCTGACTTCGATGCTCATGCGAAGAGCGTACTACAGACCCAGCGTGGTCATGCCTGAGCCAGGGCCTGCTCGAGATCAGCCAGCAAGTCGTCGATGTGCTCAATGCCAACCGACAAGCGAACCGTGTCCTCGGCCACACCGGTCTTGCCCAACTCCTCAGGCGACAACTGACGGTGCGTCGTCGAGGCCGGGTGCGTGGCCAGCGACCGCACATCGCCAATGTTCACCAGGCGAGTGAACAGCTTGAGGCCATCCAGGAACCGCGCCCCGCCCTCGCGCCCCCCCGGCACGCCGAAGGTCAACAAGCCAGAGGCCTGGCCTGACAGGTACTTCTTCACCAAGGGGTGCTCAGGGTGATCTTCCAATCCTGCATAGTTGACCCATTTCACGCGCGGGTGCTTTTGCAGATATTGCGCGATCTTGAGAGTGTTCTGGCTGATGCGGTCCATGCGCAGGCTCAGCGTTTCGATGCCCTGCAAGATCAGGAACGCATTGAAGGGCGACAACGCAGCCCCGGTGTTGCGCAAGGGAACCACCCGCGCACGCCCGATGTAGGCCGCTGGCCCCAAGGCTTCGGTGTAGACCACGCCGTGGTAGCTCACATCGGGTTCGTTGAGGCGCTTGAATCGCGCCTTGTGCTGCGCCCACGGGAACTTGCCCGAATCCACGATGGCTCCGCCCAAGGTCGTGCCATGTCCCCCCAGGTACTTGGTCAGCGAATGCACCACGATGTCCGCCCCGTGTTCGATCGGGCGACTCAGGTAAGGCGACGGCACAGTGTTGTCCACAATCAAGGGCACACCATGACGATGGGCCACCTCAGCGATGCGTGCAATGTCGGTGATGTTGCCCGATGGGTTGCCCAAAGACTCGACGAAAATGGCCTTGGTCCGATCGTCGATCAAAGGCTCGAAACTGGCTGGATCACGGTGGTCCGCAAACCGCGTGGTGATGCCGAACTGCGGCAAGGTGTGGGCGAACAGGTTGTAGGTGCCGCCATACAAAGCCGTTGATGACACGATGTTGTCGCCCGCCTCGGCAATCGTCTGAATCGCATAGGTGACCGCAGCTTGCCCCGAGGCCAGGGCCAAAGCGCCCACGCCACCCTCGAGCGCCGCCAGCCTTTGCTCAAGGACGTCGGTCGTGGGGTTCATGATGCGGGTATAGATATTGCCTGGCACCTTCAAGTCAAACAGATCGGCACCATGCTGGGCGCTGTCAAAGGCATACGCCGCCGTTTGGTAGATCGGCACCGCCACCGATTTGGTGGTGGGATCGGGGCTGTAGCCAGCGTGCACCGACAAGGTTTCAAATTTCCAGTTTGTTTGACTCATGCCTGTCCTCAGATGTGAAGGTCATCAGAAAGCCCCAACTCAGGGCGAAGCCTGCAGACTAGCCCAGCCACCCGGCTCTGCCAAGGGGGAATTTCGGCTCATTTGACTTAACCCCGGGTCTGGGGCGAGTCGATACACTCGTCTCCAGGTGCTTGACTCCCATCGCTCCACCTCCTCTTGATGAACCTCGACTCTCGCCCCGCTTCCGTCAGCTTCTGGCAGGCCTTTCTGTTCTGGCTCAAGCTCGGGTTCATCAGCTTTGGTGGCCCAGCTGGACAAATTGCAGTGATGCACGATGAGCTGGTGGTTCGCCGCCGCTGGATTTCAGAACGTCGTTTCTTACACGCCTTGAACTACTGCATGGTGTTGCCTGGGCCTGAAGCCCAGCAACTCGCTACCTACATTGGATGGCTGCTGCACCGCACCTGGGGTGGCATGGTGGCCGGGACCCTCTTTGTGCTGCCGTCTCTGTTCATTCTCATCGGCTTGTCCTGGGTCTACATGGCCTACGGCCAGATCAGTTGGGTCGCTGGCCTGTTTTACGGCATCAAGCCCGCCGTGACGGCCATCGTGTTGCACGCCGCCCACCGCATCGGTACCCGCGCCTTGAAGAACCATGTGCTGTGGATCATTGCGGGTATCGCCTTCATCGCGATCTTCGCGTTCAATCTGCCGTTTCCGCTGATTGTCGCCATCGCCGCCCTGGTGGGCCACGTCGGCGGACGCATCCGCCCTGCCCATTTTCAAACAGGTGGGCAACATGCCAGCGGCGCCCCCTCTTACGGCCCGGCCGTGATTGACGATGACACCCCGACACCTGCTCATGCTCGCTTCAGCCTGATTCGACTGGTTCGCGTGGCTTTTTCGGGCGTGCTGCTGTGGAGTGTCCCCTTGGGCTTGCTTGGGCTGTTCCTGGGATGGCG
>JAGWLR010000041.1 GCA_028864885.1 Burkholderiales bacterium
GCGGCCAGTGCCACCGCATATCCCCCGGTGTCGCGCTGCACGCCTTTGGGCTTGCCCGTGGTGCCGCTGGTGTAGAGGATGTAGCTAGGGTGCGTGGACTCCACCCATTCGCAAGGCACCATGGCGTCCATATGTAGCTTGCGGGCCAAGGCGTAGTCCACATCTCGGGGGGTGATCATCTCGGCAGGCGCCAGCCCGCGGTTGACCAGCACCACATGCGATACCTTGTGCGTGGCGAGCTTGAGGGCTTCGTCCAGCAAAGGTTTGTAGGGGATCACCTTGCCGCCGCGCGAGCCGGCATCGGCCGTCACGATCACGGTGGGGCAAGCGTCGTCGATGCGGCTGGCCAGCGCATGGCTGGCGAATCCACCAAACACCACGCAATGGATGGCCCCGATGCGCACGGTGGCCAACATGGCAATCACCGCTTGCGGAATCATGGGCATGTAGATCAGGACCCGGTCGCCCCGGTTGACCCCCATGCTTTGCAGCACCGCCGCCATGCGTTGCACTTCCATGTGCAACTGGCCATAGCTCAGCACTTGTTCTTGCCCGGTTTCGGTCGACACGTGGATCAGCGCGGGCTGATCAGGGCGGGCGGGCACATGGCGATCCACCGCGTTGTGGCACAGGTTGGTTTGCCCACCGACAAACCACTTGGCAAACGGAGGATTGCTGTAGTCGCAAACCTGCTCGAACGAATGGTGCCAATCGATGCGGTTGGCCTGTTCACGCCAAAAAACATCACGGTCGGCAACAGAGCGCCGATACATCGCGGCGTAGTCCATGCGGGTCTCCTCTTGAGCCGGATCTGATGCCCGGTCTGTTAGGTGTGTCACGCGATACTAGGCGCGTCAAACACCCCGCATACAGGGGGGTAACCCCATATCTGGGGGTAAGTCAACCCTGACCAAGAGGTTTCGTTGATCTAGATGAAAACCGCGGCGCGCCGCAGGATCAGCAGCCCGAAAAAGCACAGGCCCACCACCACCGCCCACTTCAAAATCTGCATGGCGCGCTGGCGCCAGATGAGATCGCCGCTGAGGGTGAACATGCCCATCGACAGCAGAAAACCCAATCCGAGGATCGTGACGAGAAGGCGGAAGACGGCCATGGGTGCGCGTGCCTTACCAGGCCGGTGCCAGTTCGCTCAGGCCCTTGGGTGCTTTCGATTCGTCTGCAAACGTGACGATCTCGTAGGCATCGGGCTGCTCCATCAGCACGCGCAGCAGCTTGTTGTTCAGCGCGTGGCCTGACTTGTAGGCGCTGTAGGACGCCAGCAAGGGGTGTCCCACCACGTACAGGTCGCCGATGGCGTCGAGGATCTTGTGCTTGACGAACTCGTCATCGTAACGCAAGCCCTCGGTGTTGAGCACCCGGTAATCATCGACCACGATGGCGTTGTCCATGCTGCCACCGAGGCCCAGACCGCGTGAGCGCATCATTTCCACATCCTTGGTGAAGCCGAAGGTGCGGGCACGGGCGATGTCGCGCTTGTACTGGCCACTGGCGAAATCGAACTCCACGCGTTGCCCGGTTTGGTCGACGGCGGGGTGATCGAAATCGATCTCAAACGACAGCTTGTAGCCGTGGTGGGGTTCCAGGCGAGCCCACTTGAGTGTGCGGCCTTCGCCTTCGCGGATCTCAATGGGCTTGAGCACGCGCACGAAGCGCTTGGGCGCCTTCTGTAGTTCGATGCCGGCACTTTGCAGCAGGTAAACAAAGGCGGCCGAAGAGCCGTCCAGAATCGGCACTTCTTCCGCCGTGATGTCGATGTAAAGGTTGTCCAGCCCCAGGCCCGCGCAGGCCGACATCAGGTGTTCAATGGTGTTGACCTTCGGCGCCCCCGGATCGCCTTGGGGCGAGATGGTGGTGGCCATGCGGCAGTCGCAAACGGCTTGCGGGTTGACAGGGATGTCCACCGGCTCGGCCAGATCCACCCGGCGAAACACGATGCCCGTATCCACAGGGGCGGGGCGCAAAGTCAATTCGACGCGCTGGCCACTGTGCAGGCCCACGCCCACGGCGCGGGTCAGGGATTTGAGGGTGCGTTGTTGCAGCATGGCGTGATTATCGCGGCAGTGCAGCAATCGTGCCGATGGAAATGCCAATGACCTTGATTGAAAAGATCACAGGGTGTGGGTGCGGTCGCCCTGGCTGAAACCCATGGCGTCAAACCAGGGGCCCTTGGCGAAGCCGATGACCTTGAACAACTCGCCCATCTCGTGCTCGGTGATCAGCATCTGTACCGCCGCGCGGGTTTGGAAATCGGCGGCCGTGGGGTGCTCTTTCGGCTGGGAAACGGATTCGAGCAGGCCGCAATTGGTCAGGAATCGGCCCTGGCTGGTGTAGCCCAGTACTTCCCAGCCGGCTTCTTGCCCCGCCAGTGCCACGCCGGTGAAGTTCACGTGGGCCGTGATGTCCTTTTCGCCGACCTGGCTCAGAGGATCAGGATCACTTTGGTGGCCGCGATGGCACATGAGCGTGCCGCCACGGCGATCAGGCAGGTAGAACTCGCTTTCCGGAAACCCATAGTCCAGGAAGAACGCCGCGCCTTTGCCCATGCGATGCGCCAGGGTCGTGATGAAAGCGTGGGCCGGATCATGCGTCTCGACCACCGTGCCCGGTGCATAGTGGTGATCCGGGTGCTCGCAGGGGGGGCGATTGCCTGGGGCAGCCGGTCGGTCCAGCCACATGAAGACCGGCGCATTTGGGGTGCTTGCGGGGTTCAGCCCCACACCGCGCTCCAACCATTCGTGCCCGGTCCAGGTCAGCAGTTTCACCGGCATCGCATCCAGCACTTCGTTTCCTACCACTACGCCATCAAATTGCTCAGGCAGGCTGTCGGCCCAGATCACTTTGTGGGCTAATTCAGGCTGGGACTTGATGATGCGTTGATGCTGCCGGTCGCGCAGGCTGCCCGACAGGTCGACGATCGTGTAACGCTTGATTCGATCACCCAGCACGCGGATCAGTTGCTCGGCCAGGGCCCCGGTGCCGGCGCCGAACTCCCAGATCTCGTCAGTACCGGTTTCGTCCAGGGCCTGCTCAACCTGCTTGGCCAGGGTCTCGCCGAACAGGGGGGTCAGCTCGGGCGCGGTGACAAAGTCGCTGCCATCCTGTGGCGTGCGGCCCAGCACCCGTTTGCCCCCGCTGTAGTAGCCCAGGCCGGGCGCGTAAAGCGCCAATTCCATGAATCGATCAAACGGAATCCAACCCTCATGGTGCCGAATCTCATCGGCGATCATGCGGGCCAGAGGGTGGTCGGGCAGAGGGGCGGCCACTACACTGTGGTCCGCGTGATCGGGTGTTCGAGGGGCGTTCATGCCCCGATTGTAGGAACCATGACAGAAATCAGCACTCAACCCATTTCATCCAGCCCGGCGGGCGTGGCCCTGGTGACCGGCGCGGCCCGTCGACTGGGGCGGGCCATTGCCCTGCAACTGGCTCGCCAGGGGTGGGACGTGGCCGTGCATTGCCGCCACTCGGTCGATGAAGCCCAGGCCACTGTGGCCGAGGTGCAGGCCCTGGGGCGCCAGGCCCACGTGTTGCAGGCCGATTTGTCAGATGAGGCTGCGGTGCGCGAGCTGGTGCCGCGTGCGGTGACCGCACTTGGTGCACTGCACGCGGTGGTCAACAGTGCATCGACGTTCGAGTACGACAATGCCAGTACCTTTACCTACGACCAGCTCGAAAAGCACATGCGGGCCAACGCGGCCCCGGCCGTGATCCTGGCGCAAGCGCTGGCCCTGCACGTGCAACAACGTGTCGATGCGGGCGAGCCTGACGCTCAGGGGGCCGTGGTGAATTTGCTGGATCAAAAGCTGTGGAATCCCAACCCGGATTTTCTGAGCTACACCCTGTCCAAGGCCGCGCTGGAAGCCGCTACCACCTTGCTGGCCCTGAGCCTGGCACCTCGCGTCCGGGTCGTGGGCGTGGCCCCCGGCCTGACGCTGACCAGCGACTGGCTGCAAGGCGAGAAGTTCGAGCAGCTGCATCGGCAATCGCCCCTGGGGCGATCTTCCACGCCGGAAGATGTGGCTGCCACGGTGGCCTTTGCCCTGAGCAACCGATCGATCACCGGCACCACTTTGCTGGTGGATGGTGGCCAGCACCTGAAGCGGTTTGACCGCGATTTTTCAATGATGTGAGCGCAACGGAGCCCGTTCCATGTCCCTGACCAAAGGCAACCAAACCCTGAACCTGACCGGCCTGCGCTTTGACGCCAACCTGGGCGTGCTGGACCACGAGAAAACCGCCCCGCAACCCATCCGGGTTGACGCCGAACTGAACATGGGCAGCCAGCCCTTGCTGCCGCATGACGATGAGATCATGAACGTGCTGGACTACCGCCGGGTACGCACCATCATCATCGAAGAATGCACGGCGGTTCATGTCAACCTGCTGGAGACCTTGATTGGCAAGCTTTGCAACCGGTTGTTGAACCTGCCCGGCGTATTGGGCGTGCGCGTCAAGATCGCCAAGCTCGAGATCTTCGACGACTGCGAAGTGGCCATTCACATGGAAACCGGTCAGTGGTGACGCACGTGTGAAACGCCGGTTCATTGCCCACCTCGACATGGACGCCTTCTATGCGTCCGTGGAGTTGCTGCGCTACCCCCAATTGCGCGGGCAGCCCGTGGTGATTGGCGGGCGCCGCGATCACCGCCCCGAGCAACTGCCTGATGGCAGCTGGCGCTACGCACGCCTGCGCGACTATGTTGGGCGAGGTGTCATCACCACATCCACCTACGAAGCCCGAGCCCTGGGCGTGCATTCGGCCATGGGCATGATGAAGGCCGCGGCCTTGGCACCTGACGCCGTGTTGCTGCCGGTGGATTTTGACGCTTATCGCCATTACTCGCGTCTGTTCAAGGCGGCCGTGGTTCAGATCGCCCCGGTGATGGAAGACCGGGGCATCGACGAGATCTACCTGGATCTCACCGATGTGGATGGCGCGCAAGATGGCACCGATGACGACCCGATGGCCGGCGTACGCCGGGTGGCCGAGCGCATCAAACAGGCGGTGAAAGACGCCACGGGCCTGAGTTGCTCCATCGGCGTCACGCCCAACAAACTGCTTGCCAAGCTTTGCTCTGATCTGGATAAGCCCGATGGTTTGACCTTGTTGATGCCTGAAGACATCCCGACCCGCATCTGGCCTTTGCCAGTCAAGCGTATCAATGGCATCGGCCCGAAAGCCACGCAGAAGCTGCAGGGGCTGGGCATCGACACGATTGGGCAACTGGCCGATTGCACGCTGGACTGGTTGGTCGAGCATTTCGGTGGCAATTACGGGCAGTGGCTCTACCACGCGGCTCGGGGCGAAGACGACCGCCCGGTGGTGACCTATCGCGAAGCCAAATCCATGAGCCGGGAAACCACCTTTGAGCGCGACCTTCACCCCAAGCTCGACCGCGATCGCCTCAGTCAGGTGTTCACCCGCTTGTGCGAACAGGTGGCAGCCGATCTGGCGCGCAAGGGCTATGTGGGGCGCACGGTGGGCATCAAACTGCGTGACCATGCGTTCAAAACGGTCACGCGCAGCGTCACCTTGCCGCAGCCCACCCGAGATGCCGCCACCATCCGGCATTGGGCCGGGCAATGCCTCAAAACCGTGCCGCTGGATCGCCGGCTGCGGCTGCTGGGGGTCAAGGTCGAAAGCCTGCAAAAAGGGGACGAGCCCGAACCGGATTGTGCAAAACAGCCGGAAACGCTACCCTTGTTTGATGGGGTTTGAGCCCGCCCACCCCAAGTTCTTGGGCCTTTTGAGCAGGAACGGCCCCCATTTCATGGCAGATCGGCGAAAATCCCGCCCCATGAATGATGCCGTCCACCCCCAACACCTGAGCGCCGTCGACGCGGCCGAAGCCCTTCACCTTGACGATGCCATGGCCGTGGCCAGCGCCGCCTTGGTTGCCGAGGCTTCGGCGCATGGGCAGGCTGCCAATGACGAGGCCGAGAAGAAGGCGGCCCGTCATGCCTTCGAGATGAACAAGCTCAGCAAGAAGCTGCATCGCCTGGTGGGCGAGGCCATCACCGACTTCAACATGATCGAAGAAGGCGACAAGGTCATGGTGTGCATGTCCGGCGGCAAAGACAGCTACGGCATGCTCGACATCCTGATGAACCTGCAAAAGCGGGCGCCCATCCGGTTCGAGATCGTGGCCGTGAACCTGGATCAAAAGCAGCCGGGCTTCCCCGAGCACGTGCTGCCCGAGTACCTGACCAAGGTCGGCGTGCCGTTCCGAATCGAAGAGCAAGACACGTACAGTGTGGTCAAGAAGGTGGTGCCTGAGGGTAAGACCACCTGTTCGCTGTGCTCACGTCTGCGCCGCGGCATCTTGTACCGCGTGGCCACCGAGTTGGGCTGTACCAAGATCGCCCTGGGCCACCATCGCGACGACATCTTGCAGACCATGTTCATGAACATGTTCTTCGGTTCCACCCTCAAGGGCATGCCGCCCAAGCTGGTCACCGACAATGGCGAGCATGTGGTCATTCGCCCCATGGCCTATTGCCGCGAGCAAGATCTGGCCAAGTACGCCGAGCACCGCGAGTTCCCCATCATTCCTTGCAACCTGTGTGGTAGTCAGGAAGGGCTGCAACGCCAGCAAATGCGCGAAATGATCAACGAGTGGGATCGCAAGTTCCCTGGCCGGGTCGACAACATGTTCACCGCCCTGTCGAACATCATCCCGTCGCACATGATGGATCGCAAGCTCTATCCGTTTGAAACCATCAAGGCCACTGGCACGCCCATGAAGGGCGGCGACATCGCCTTTGACGAAGACGAGGGCTGTGGTGAACCGTCGGATGGCCTGCCTGCTGAGGCTTCGATCTCGCTGAACACCATCCCGATTCGCAAAGCCAACTGATCATCATGCGCCCCACCATCACAACGTCGTTACGCTGGCCGCTGGTGGTGTGGGCTCTGCTATTGCTGGTCTTGTCTGGCTGTGCTTCGATCAATTCGGTCACCAGCCAGGTCTCCAGCTATGGCAGTTGGCCTGAGGGCCGCCAGCCCGGGCGCTTTGTGTTTGAGCGCTTGCCATCCCAAGCCACGCAGCCTGCCTTGCAAAACCAGCTCGAGGCTGCCGCCTTGCCGCAGTTGGAGGCCGTGGGGTTCAAGCACGTCGCCGATGCGGCTCAGGCTGATGTGTCGATCCAGGTGGGGGCTCAGGTGCACATTGATCCGCGCCGGCGTACCTACGATCCCTTCTGGGGGCCTTGGGGCCCGGGTTGGGGTGGCTGGTGGGGCACCGGCGGCAGTGGCATCTCGCTGTCCATGACGATGGAGCCCGCCTATGTCGAAATGCAGGTCGATGTCTTGATCCGTGATCGGCACACCAATCAGGTGCTGTACGAAACCCATGCCCAGCACGACCGCCTGGGTACGGCGGACGATCGGCTCTATGCCTATCTATTTGAGGCCGCGCTCAAGGACTTCCCTCGCCAGGCGATCAGTCCGCGATCGGTCACCGTCACGATTCCTTCGGATCACCGCTGATCTCTTACCAACAGGTTTTACTTCATGTCGCTTTCGATCGTCATCATGGCTGCCGGCAAGGGCACCCGCATGAAATCTTCGCGCCCCAAGGTGCTGCACAAGCTGGCAGGCCAAGCCATGCTGGCGCATGTCATTGGCACCACGTCCACCTTGTCTGCACAGAGACAGGTCGTGATCACCGGGCACGGCGCCGAGATGGTGGAAAGCGAAATGCGTGCAGCGTTTGCACAGCAGCCGCTGCAATTCGTTCGGCAAGAACCCCAGTTGGGAACGGGGCATGCCGTTCAACAGGCCGTGCCGGTTTTGCCTGATGAGGGCGTGACCTTGATCCTCAACGGCGACACGCCTTTGATCGAGGCCGGCACAGCCCAGGCCCTGGTAGATGCGTGCCGAGGCGATCACCTTGCCTTGCTGACCATTCGCCTGCCAGACCCCACCGGCTATGGGCGCATCGTGCGCGATGCCAGTGGTGTGAAGGTGCTGGGCATTGTCGAGCACAAGGATGCGACGCCCGAGCAGCGTGAGATCAACGAGGTGTACACCGGCATGATGGCCGCGCCCACGGCCATGCTCAAGCGCTGGTTGGCTCGCTTGACCAACAACAACGCACAAGGCGAGTACTACCTGACTGACGTGGTGGCCATGGCGCAAGCCGACGGCGTGCCTGTGGTGGCCGCACAGCCGCGCGACGAAGTTGAAGTGCTGGGTGTCAACAGCCCTGCGCAACTGGCGGATCTGGAGCGTCGGCATCAACGGGCCCAGGCCAACAAGCTGATGGAGCAGGGGGTTCGCCTGGCGGATCCCGCCCGCTTCGATCTGCGCGGCCAGCTGCAATGCGGCCAAGACGTTGACATTGATGTCAACTGTATCTTTGAAGGCCAGGTCCGGCTCGGAAACAATGTACAGATCGGGGCCCACTGCGTGATCCGCAATGCGGTGATCGGCGATGGCGCCGTGATCCATCCCTTCACGCACATTGACGGCGACACCCTGGGTGCCACCGTGGGGGCGGGCTCCTTGATCGGGCCGTTTGCTCGCCTGCGGCCTGGCGCTGAGCTGGCTGAAGAGGTGCACATCGGTAACTTCGTCGAAGTCAAGAACAGCACCATGGCCAAGGGTGCCAAGGCCAATCACCTGGCTTACCTGGGTGACGCCACCGTGGGTGAGCGCGTCAACTATGGTGCTGGCAGCATCACCGCCAATTACGACGGGGCCAACAAGCACCGCACGGTGATCGGCAATGATGTTCACGTGGGCTCCAACTGCGTCCTGATTGCCCCAGTGACCTTGGGTGATGGCGCCACCATTGGCGGTGGCAGCACCATCAGCAAAGATGCCCCAGCAGGTCAGCTTACAGTGGCACGTGCCAAGCAAGTGTCGCTGGCCGGATGGCAGCGCCCGCAGAAGACCAAGCGCTGAACATGAGTCACTATGCACGCCTGAAGGTCACCCAGGACGCGCCGGTCGAAGTGATCCGGGCGGCCTATCGCGTGCTGGCGGCCAAGTACCACCCTGATCGGCACCCAATCGGAGAGCCCGGCAGTGCCGAGGCGCACGCCGAGATGGTGGCGCTCAACACTGCCTACAAGGTGTTGGTCAATCCGCAATCGCGTCGTGAATACGATGCACTGTTGGCGGAAAAGAAGTCCTTGCGCAAATTCAAATCGGCTGCGCAAACCGCTGCGGCACCTGAGGCTCCGCCTGAGGCGCCCATGAATGCCAAGGTCGATATGGAGTGGCTGCCGCCTCAAACCCAGGTAGAGGATCAGCCGTGGCGCGCCAATCGACGTGTCATGGCAATGGCCGTGTCAGTGATCGGGGGGCTCGTGATCGGCGGCGCGTATTGGGTGTCTCAATTGGTGGTGCAACACCAAATGGAGAAGGCCCTGTCCGATCAGTATGCGGCCAGCCCCGTGCCCATCGTGCCAATCCAGATTGTGGAAACACGTTTGCCCGGCGTTGAATCGGTGGTGGCGGCCACACACCTCAGGCCGCAGCCGGCCGCGTCGTCGGCATCGCCCGCATCGGTGCCGTCTGAGGCCCCCAGGCAACCCGTCATGATGGACATCTCGACTTCATCCCCCAACCCTTGAGGTGGGTGGCAATCACATGCCCGGCAGCGGCAGTTGGGCTTGAAACTTGGCACGCTTGACGGCAAAAAAGGCCCGCACGTTGCGGACATGCGCATGATCGGTGAACAGCCGCCGCGCCAATTCTTGATAGGCCGGCATGTCGGCCACTTGCACCACCAACACAAAATCTGGGCCGGGTGACACGCGCCACACCTGCTGCACGTTTGGGTCGTCTACCGCCTTCGCCTCGAAAGCATCTAGAGCCTCTTGCGTTTGGATGTCCAGGCTGATTTCAACCAGAGCCGACAAGCCCCACCCCAACGCCTCGGCCATCTTGGCCGGGTTCAGGATGGCGACCTGACGCTCAATGAAACCTTCGTCTTTCAGTCGCTTCAAGCGACGATGGCATGTGGCGGGCGACAGGTGCGCGGCCTCGGCCAAATCCTGGTTGGACAAGCTCGCGTCGTGTTGCAGCAGGTTCAGCAGTCGCAAATCGACGGCATCCAGATGAGGGGGGTGGCTCATGCTCATGAAATATTATTTCATTGACTGCGTATTTGTGAACCAAATATTTGTGTGAATTTCACGAATGGATGATTGTTTCACTTTCAATGTCAAATAGATAAAACATTTCAATTGGCGATGACTACCATCGCCTCCTATTGCGGCTTCGGTGCCGTTCAACGTGGGGAGTCCTGCA
Organism: Burkholderiales bacterium; assembly: GCA_028864885.1. GTDB lineage: Bacteria > Pseudomonadota > Gammaproteobacteria > Burkholderiales > Burkholderiaceae_C > Aquabacterium. The sequence continues at coordinate 10,283 of JAGWLR010000041.1, forward strand.
GCATGTGTGGCATCGTCGGCGCCATTGGTTCGCGCAACATCGTTCCTGTTTTGATTGAAGGCCTCAAGCGCCTCGAATACCGTGGCTATGACTCTTGCGGCGTGGCCGTGCTGCAAGACAACCAGCTGCGCCGTACGCGCAGCACCCAGCGGGTCGCTGAACTGTCGGCACAGGCTGAGCAAGACGGTGTGCACAGCACCTTGGGCATCGCTCACACCCGTTGGGCTACCCATGGCGCACCAGCGGTGCACAACGCGCATCCTCATTTCTCCCACGGCCCTGGTGCTGATGCCGCCACCACCAAGCCTGGCCGCATTGCCCTGGTTCACAACGGCATCATCGAGAACCACGAAGAACTGCGCCGCGAACTGCAGGCCAAGGGCTATGTTTTCCTGAGCCAGACCGACACCGAAGTCATCGCTCACCTGGTTGATCACCTGTACGACGGGGATCTCTATGCCGCCGTCAAGGCCGCGACCCTGCGCCTGACCGGGGCCTACGCCATTGCGGTCTTCTGCCGTGATGAACCCCAGCGGGTGGTCGGGGCCCGTCAAGGCTCGCCCTTGATCATGGGTGTGGGCGGTGTCGATGCGTCAGAGCGTTTCCTAGCTTCGGATGCCATGGCTCTGGCCGGTGTGACTGATCAGATCGTGTACCTGGAAGAAGGCGACGTGGTCGACCTGCAGCCGGGCCGCCATTGGATCGAGCACATCGCCCCTGGCGCCACCAGCCACACACGTGTTGACCTGGCCGAGCGCCCCGTGCGCACGGTCACGGCGCACAGCGGTGCCGTTGAGTTGGGCCCTTATCGCCATTACATGCAAAAGGAAATCTTTGAGCAGCCCCGCGCCATTGCGGACACGCTTGAAGGCGTCCACGCAATCACCCCCAGCTTGTTTGGCGAGCAGGCTGAGGCCGTGTTTGGCCAGATCGACCGCGTGCTGATTCTGGCCTGCGGCACCAGCTACTACTCGGGCTCTGCTGCCAAGTACTGGTTGGAATCGATTGCCAAGATCCCCACCCAGATCGAAGTGGCCAGCGAATACCGCTACCGAGACAGCGTGCCCGAGCCCAGCACCCTGGTCGTCACCATCAGCCAGTCTGGTGAAACGGCTGACACCATTGCGGCGCTCAAGCATGCGCGCAGCTTGGGCATGGAACACACACTGACCATCTGCAACGTGGCCACCAGCGCCATGGTGCGCGAATGCAAACTGGCTTATGTGACCCGTGCGGGCGTGGAAATTGGCGTGGCATCGACCAAGGCCTTCACCACTCAGTTGGCAGGCCTGTTCTTGCTGACGCTGACACTGGCCAAGCTGCGAGGCCATCTCAGCCCCGAGCAAGAGACCGAGCACCTCAATGCCATGCGCCACTTGCCTGCGGCCCTGCAATCGGTGCTGGCGCTTGAGCCCCAGGTGATGGCATGGGCCGATTCGTTTGCCCGCAAGGACAACGCCTTGTTCCTGGGTCGTGGTCTGCATTACCCCATTGCACTGGAAGGTGCCTTGAAGCTGAAAGAGATCAGCTACATCCATGCTGAAGCCTACCCGGCGGGTGAGTTGAAGCACGGCCCCTTGGCCTTGGTGACGGCTGAAATGCCCGTGGTGGTGGTAGCCCCCAACGACACCTTGTTGGAAAAGCTCAAGAGCAATATGCAAGAGGTCAAAGCGCGTGGGGGCGAGTTGTATGTTTGCGCCGATGGCGACACGCAGATCCAGGCAGAGCCTGGCATCCATGTGATCCGCTTGCCTGAGCACTATGGCGCGCTGTCACCCATCTTGCATGTGGTGCCGCTGCAGTTGCTGGCGTATCACACGGCTTGCGCAAAGGGAACGGACGTGGATAAGCCTCGCAACCTTGCTAAGAGTGTCACGGTTGAGTAAAAAGGGCCTTAGGGCCCTTTTTTATGGCAACAAAGAAAGTCCGGTGTGTCGCATGTATGACTAAGACATGACGATTGGACTTACCCATGCTGGGGCTTGTACCTCCCCCCAAATGGTGGAGGCAATTGGATACTGAACGAGGTCTTAATCCACGAAAATTGGATCCGTACAAATAACAACCATTGACAGGGAATGTAGGGCTAGGTCTGAAGGGCTAGGCCGGCGTTTGCCTTGTCGAGCGCAGTAGTCACATGGATACGGACCAACCTCAATCGCCCCTAGATCAGGAAAACTCAGCAAACCAGGCAGTGGCCATCGAGCCAGCACCTGAAGCAAAGACCAGGCGCAGCTGGAAAAAGTATCTTGTGTACGTGCTGGCTGTTCTGGGTGTTCTGTTTGTGATGCTGATCTGTGCAGTTGCTTACTCGCAGTGGAAGGACAACCATCAGCCTATCCCAGAGACAGCCACAATCGAATCCACGATGAGTGGCACGTTTGGCCGTTACTCCGACGAGCACAAGGGGTGGCTGTATGTCAGTGATGACAAGCGCAGTTATGTGATGCGTGTGGTACAGCAGGCCAACATCGATAACAAGCGCGAGGGGGACGGCCTGTATTTCGTCGCCAGCGGGACACCACTGGATGACCAGCCGGGCACGATATACGGGGTTTTTTATCTCTACAAGGATCCGAAAAGCGGTGAGTTGCAGCAAGTGGCCTCGCTATACCAGAACGATGAAGACCGACCACTGACGCCAGAGAAAGTGCGCTTTGAGGCTTTGAGCAACCAGGTGTGGGCCTGGGTGATCAAGGAGAGTCCAGCGGAAGAAGACCTCGAAGCTGGTTCGTATGTTGTCAACGTGGTGCTTGCTCCGCATGATGGCAGCATCAAGGAGCTAGCCCGCTTCAACGCTCAGCAAAAGACGATCCCGGAAGGCGGCTGTGCCAAAGCAGATCGGGATTACGCTGACTGGCAAAAGGCGCGTGAGCAGAGCCAAGCCCAAGCCCAAGCCCGAGCCGTTGCCGATGCGGCGGCCGTGGCCAGCGACGCTTCCGATGCCGAGGAAGAAGGCAATGCAGACGAAACAGAGTACGACGAGCCCACTCGCTGCGACGATTTGAAGTGGACTTATAAAACGAACCCACCCAAGGATGGCGCGCTGACGCCATTGCTGATTACGCGAACCGGCATCTTGCAGGGTGTGACGCAGCCCGAACAGACTTGGAAGGTGATGTTCGACTCCAAGAGCTTCGTCTACTTGTTGCCTAACGAATTGAAATGAAATTGCGGCGATTTCGCCGCCTTCACTTTTCCAATCTTTCCAGTGCTTCAAGAGAGCACACACATGCCCAATCCATTGTTCGGGATCAAAAAGTACGCGTTCAGCTTTGCGCTATTGGCGAGCTTCGCGCTACAGGCCTTCGGCGCAAGCGCAGTCAATGTGCAGATCCTCAGGGCAACCGTCACTTTGCAACGCAATCGCGAGCGGACCATCATGGGCGAAACCGATGCGCAGTGGGCGGGTGACCTTGAACGGATCGTGCAAAACTGAGCCACTAGGTTGACGAAGAAATGGACTGCACGGTTCGTGCCGTTCATCACCCTCATGCAGCCAACTTCTCGAGTGTCAGGTCGACCAAAGCCCGCAACCTGGCGAGTCGCCGCAAGTCTCGGTGGAAGCCTACCCACACGTCTCGTCCAGGCGGTGCTTCACCGAGATCCACTGCTTCCAGGCCCGGGAAGGCGTCTCCCAGTGGGGCGGGTAATACGGCCAGGCCAATGCCGGCCGCACACATCCTGGCCTGAGCGTCGCGGCTGTTGCTGCCGAACGCAATGCGTGCCCGTGGCAGTCGCTGCCGCAGCCATTTCGCATCTGGGAAGTCTTGGAAGGCCGTGTCGAGCGTGATCAGGGCAACCCCCTCACCATCGTCCGCAATCGGCGTTGAGCTGCCCTGGGCCCGGTACACGCGATAGTCGACAAGGGCCGCCTTGCGCTGAACGATGTCGGCTTCCTCGAATGGCTTGATGCGAAAGACCAGATCAGCCTCGCGGCGGGCGAGGTTGAACAGGCGCGCATCCGTGATCAGCTCGACGGTCACCTTCGGATGAATCTGCACGAACTCAGCGAAGATCGGTGTGAGGATGTGGGCGCCGAACCAGTCCGAGGAAGAGACTCGAATCAAGCCGTCCAACTGACGATCCTGCCCGGCCAGTTGCCGCTCGAAAGCCAAGGCCTCTTCTTCCATTCGTTCTGAATGCGACAGAACTGCGGCGCCCTCTGCGGTCAAGACGAAGCCGTCAGGTCCACGCTGGAACAGCGCGTGTCCGACTTCTTCTTCCAGCACTTTCAACCTGCGACCCATGGTGGGCTGCGATTGCCCCGTGAGACGGGCTGCCCCGCCCAGCGAACCCGCCCGTGCCACGGCCAGGAAAATTTTGATGTCGCCCCAGTCCATGCGAACCGCCCATCCATCCATTCACATATGAATGGCCAATTAACAGTTTTGTAAATGTACATTCATTTGTGAATGAAAAACAATGGGCTTCACCGTTCAAATCAGGAGCTCTCATGGAAACAATCAAGACAATGCGCGCGCTGGTCGTGCAAGAGGTTGGTGGCCCATTTCACGACACACGTCTTCCGAAACCGACGCCCGGGCGGGGCGAGGTGCTGGTGAGTATCCACGCCAGCGGCGTGAACCCACTGGATTCGAAGATCCGTGCGGGCGCCGCCGCACACGCTCGTCACCCCCTGCCGGCCGTGCTCGGCATGGACCTGGCGGGCGTTGTCGAAGCCATCGGCTCGGAGGTCGAGGGGTTTCAGGTCGGTGATGAGGTTTACGGCCTGACCGGCGGCGTCGGTGGTCTGCAAGGATCGCTCGCGGAGTTCGCTGTGGTCGATGCCAATCTGCTCGCACACAAGCCGGCCAACCTTTCGATGCGCGAGGCAGCTGCTCTGCCTTTGGTTGTCATCACCGCCTGGGAAGGGCTTATCGACCAGGCGCAAACGCGCCCGGGGCAGAAGGTACTTGTACATGGCGGTGCGGGGGGCGTAGGGCACGTGGCTGTGCAGATCGCCAAGTCCATGGGTGCGGAGGTCTTCGCGACGGGGCGACCCGAGCAGGCCGATGTGATTCGGGGCTTTGGTGCTCAGCCCATTGATTTCACCACCACATCGGTCGAGCAGTATGTGGCCCTATACACGGGCGGCGAAGGCTTCGATGTCGTCTACGACACCGTGGGCGGCGCCACACTTGACGCGGCATTCGTCGCAGCGCGCACCTATGGCGGGCACGTGGTCAGTTGTCTGGGTTGGGGCACACACAAGCTGGCGCCCCTGTCGTTCCGAGCTGCGACCTACTCTGGGGTGTTCACCTTGCTGCCCATGCTCACGGGCAAGGGGCGCGCGAACCACGGTCGCATCCTTCGTGAAGCGGCCAAGATGGTCGAGGCGGGACAGCTCTTACCGCTCATGGACCCCCGCAGGTTCGATCTTGGTGCCGCTTTGGAGGCGCATGAAGCTGTCGCGGCCGGACACGCGAGGGGCCGGATCGTGGTCGATGTTCGTAGCCATTGATGCCGTCACGTCGAGGAGCGGATCACGCGTTCTGATTGGTGGTCAGTGTCATCAAAACATCTGCATACCAAGCGCAATTCAGACCCAGCGATTCGTCCTGAATTTGGTCGCGGTTGCTCATGTCCATGCGGGTGGAGTGCACACCGAGCAACTGCCAAGCCGTGGGCGCCACGCCTGAGTTGCCGCAAGCGCGCCGCCGAACAACCGGCGAGCCACTGCTGCCACGATGGGTCCGGGCATCGGTCAAGAAATAGCCTTGTTGCTGAAAGCGGACGCCATAAGCCGACGCAACCGACGCAGCGCGCGCCACGGCAAGGTGGTGAATCGTGTCGTGAAAGCCGAGCGGAAAGCCGGCGATTGTCAACGCATCACCAACGGCGACGTCCTCGCCTCCCGCCTCCAGATGTGTTTCGTCAAATGCAAGCAAAACAGCGTCAACGGGTAAGTCTGCCGCTGGAATGGCGATCACAGCCACGTCTACCGTGCCGCCGCTGTCGATCGCCTCGCGCCATTGGCTCAGGCCATCCCGATACAAGGGCAGCGAGACAATTGCGTGTCGTGTTAAATCTTGCGGATTGGTGTGGAGCCCGATCTCGATGCGGTCGGGAAAGTGCGAACTGCCCGCGTCAGCGAAGACGTGCCGATTGCTGACCAGAAACAACTGCTTGTCACGACGAAAGAAGAAACCGCTGGCGCTGGTCTTGGGCTGGGATCCGACAAAGGTCGAGACCTGAGTCGTCGTCAGCAGCAACGCGTCCACCCCTTCAGTTCGCGTGGCGTCTGGTGCCGGGCTTTGGCTGCGCAAGAGAAGGGCGCGATTGCGTGCCACCTCGCGCTCAAAGGCCAGCAGGACCACGTCGGAAATATCGGAGTGCAGCATCATGGTGCGTGCTGCCTCGGCGCGTGCGTCGAACGAATCCGTCAGACGCGCAAGAGCCGAAGCAGAAAGCGTATCGATCACCGCAGGCAACAGGGCATCGAGGGCGACCAAGCTGCCCTTCAACTCGCAGATGCGTTCAGTGGCTTCTTGTAGGTTCCTCAATGGAGGCCTCCTTTGAGCGGCAAAGAAAAAAGCGCGGGCAAGCCGCGCTTTCATCGGTGGGCGCCAGGGCGCTGCCTGACGCCTGGCGTGGTGCTGAGATCAGCCCAAGCTGCGAATGTTCGACGCTTGTGGGCCTTTTTGCCCTTGGGTGATTTCGAACTCTACGCGCTGGTTTTCGTTCAGCGTTTTGAAGCCGCCACCCTGGATTTCTTTGAAGTGTGCAAAGAGGTCTTTGCCACCATCATCGGGGGCAATGAACCCGAAGCCCTTGCCTTCGTTGAACCACTTCACGGTACCGGTTTGAGTCGTCATATTGAATTTCCTTAGAAGTTGCCGAGCGCGAGATTGCACCCAGCGAAGAAACGCCAAGAAAATCTTCAAGGGGAGTTCGACTCTGACCACCGGATGAATACCGATGCGAGGAGAAAGACCTAAGAGCGGACGGTCTTGTGCATATCAGCCACCGGATCGTACTCCTAAAAGCACGATCTGTGCATTTATTTCACATTGTCGAGATCAGGCCATGCCTTTGATGCGCAACTGATGATCGGCATCGCCCTTTCGTACCTCGACGATCTCAGGCAAGGCTTTGATCATGTCGCTGAAGCTGCCGTAGCCGTGATCCTTGAAGTCAAACGTGGGATCGAGCCGCTTGATCATTGGCAACACACTGGCTTTGTTGACCCAGGCGTCACCCTTGGACTCTGCGAGCAGTCGCACCGCGCGGCGCAGCAACTCGGCAGCAGGGTCCACGGGCGGAGCAGGTGCAGCCGGGCTTGCATCAGGGGCTGCGTTCGCACGATCCGTTTCCACCAAGCTCTCATAAAAGCGAAATTCATGGCAGCTATTGGCCCAGTGCCTGTTCGTGTTCCTGCGCGTACCGATGCCGATCAGAGTGCGACCCGCAGCCTTGACCTTTTGCGCAACAGGCATGAAATCGCTGTCGCCGCCGATGATGATCACCGTTCCTATGTGACCGAAGCGCCCAATGTCTTCCGCTGCATCCAGGCACAGCTTGATGTCGGCTCCATTCTTTGCCGAGGCTCCAGGCGGAAACAGCTGGATCAATTCGATGGACGTTTGGAGCAAAGCATCGCGGTAGCGCGAGAAGAACTGCCAATTGCAGTAAGCCCGGTTGATGGCGATGGGGCCATACGAAGCTCCGAGCTCGACAAGTGCTTGCACATCGACCAGAGGCTCCTGTGGTTTGAAGCGGTTGTCCTGCTTGGCATACGCACCTTCTCCGTATTTGGCCTCCAGCAGGCCGGCATGCAGGTTTTCAAAGTCCCAGTAAATTGCCACTGAACTGATGTTGTTGATGTTGTCCAAGCCATTCCCTCTCGATGCAAAGTGCTGAAGACAATATACCTGTGCAGTCTCGGCGGGTCGGCAGGCGAACCTACAATTGGCCTCACATCACTTGGTGATTGCGCTTGCCTGAATCGAATCCATGGATCATCAACCCGAAAACCCTCTGCACGGGGCCACGCTGCAGCACATCGTGGAGTGTCTGGTCGATCACTTCGGGTGGGCTGAGTTGGGGCGCATGATCCCGATTCGTTGCTTCACCCACGACCCCAGTGTGTCATCCAGCTTGAAGTTCTTGCGGCGTACCCCCTGGGCGCGTGACAAGGTCGAGGCGCTTTATGTCCAAACTTGGCGCCAGGCGCGTGGTTTATGAGTGGTTGGCACACTTCAGTTGACGGCTGATTCGTTCAACCAATGCAGGATGGTTCCGAAAAGCACAATTGGATCAACCGGTTTGGCCAATAGATCATTCATGCCGGCGTCTAGGCTGGTACGGCGATCATCATCAAATGCATTGCCTGTCATAGCGATGATCGGTGTTTGCGCATTCATTGATTGAGTCCGGATGTCACGAGTTGCCTCTAGTCCAGTCATGTTTGGCATCTGAATGTCCATCAGGATCAGGTGGTACCGCTGCTCATGAGCGAGATGGATGGCCATCCTGCCATCGTGGGCCAGATCGACTTGAAGCCCGGCCTCTTCAAGTAAGGACTGGGTTACCAGTCTGTTGAAGGGCTCGTCGTCAACCAAAAGGATTCGTTTGCCGGCATGGTCTCGCGACAGGATCTCTTCTGCCATGAGATGCAGATCGGTTGGCTGCTGCTCTTTCGAGTTGAAGCCCTTCCTGAGTCGGGCTGTAAACCAAAATGTGCTGCCTACCCCCAAGATGCTGTGTGCGCCAGCGTCGCCACCCATCAGCGTGGCGATCTTTCGAGTGATGGCCAAACCAAGCCCCGTCCCCCCATACTTTCGGGTGGACGAGTTGTCAGCCTGTTCAAAGGCGCTGAACAAGCGCGGCATGACATCTGCCGCGATACCAATCCCTGTGTCTTGCACTTCAAATCGAATCAAAGCACTGCTGTCATCTTCCTCCACCAGAGAGACTCTGAAGGTAATCGATCCCTCATCCGTGAACTTGATGGCGTTGCTGGCGTAATTCAGTAGCGCCTGTTGAATCCGGGTGGCATCTCCGTGCAAAGGCGACGGCAAGTGGGTAAAGTCTGTTTTGAGAATCAGTCCCTTCGATTGAAGGCGATCTTGAATCATCGATGTCACATGACTTAGCAATTCATCTACGTTGACATCAGACTCATCAAGTTCAAACTTGCCCGACTCAATTTTCGACAGTTCAAGGATGGCATTGATGACATTGAGCAAATGATTGCTGGAGGCCTGTAGCGTATCCATCCGACGATTCTGATCCTCAGAAAGGCCAGCGCGTCGAATCAGATGCGCCATTCCCAGAACGGCATGCAAAGGCGTCCGAATTTCGTGGCTCATGTTCGCTAGGAAGGCACTCTTGGCAACGCTGGCCGCATCGGCTTCATTTTTTGCCTGAGTCAGCTCTGCCGTTCGCATAACCACCTGCCGCTCCAATTCACTTTGATAATTCAAGCGCTCTGCTTCAGCTGCCTTGCGCTCCGAAATGTCACGAGTAGCGGCGAAGATCAGCACCTCGCCATCAACTTCAAACGGTGCGGCGCTCACCTCAACAGGGATGATCACACCGTCACTTCGGCGGCGCAGCGTCTCAAACTGAATGCGCATACCTTCGGCTATCGTTGTTTCGATACCTGTTGCCAATTCATCTTTGCTTAGAGAGGCATCCCATTCGCTAATGTGCATGCCCATCAGGTGTTCTCTTGGATAGGCGAGCATCGCGCAGAACGAATCACTCACTTCCTCAACGACGCCATCGACGTTGAGGATGCAGATGCCATCGCTGGCATTGCGCATGAGCATTTGGTAGCGTCGAGTTTGTCGACGCAGGTCCAACTCCAGCGACTTCTGTCGAGAGACATCGTAGAAATCGATGCAGACGTGCGTGAGAGTCTCAGCCTGATCAAAATATGGGGTTGCGTTGACCATGACCCACACGCATTCAGGATGCAAGGGGCTTTCGATCCCAAGCACAAGCCCTTCCAGGCAGTGCCTTGACGAAATCACGCGAGAGATGGGGTACTCGGCGACCGTCAAGACGCGGCCCTGCTCATCCAGAAAGCGCCAGCGAGGGTCCATGGCTGTGCGGCCCAGCAACTGGTCTGTCGTCAAACCCAGCAATTGGGCTGCTCTTGGATTGCTGTAAAGAATCCGAGTGTCGGCCGCGTGTATGACTACGCCAGTGCTGAGCACATTGAGGATGGAGGACGCGGAGCCATCAAATTGCATCAGCGTCACCTTGGGTAAAGGTTAGGTTATTCTTTAGAAGCACCATAAAGGGCTCACTGGAGGGACAAAATTCGCGCATTCCCTAGTTGATGCTCGAAACCCGGCTAGGGAAAAAAGTTACGTCCTGCACGTCAGGGCTAAGGCGCCTGACTCTCCGTTCTCAATAGGGCAATTTACCCCGGCCGGGTGGAGCAGTTTTGGTGGCCACCGGGGCGCAGGTATCGCGTCAAGTAGGAGCGATCAGTTTATCTCTTGGGGCACGCTTCCTGACGCGCCTGCCAGGCTCGTAAAGCCTGCCGATAATCTTCCATGGCCAGATCATGCAGATCGAAGATGCAGGGGTCGCACCCGTTGCCACAGCAGGCGTTGAGATCCGGCGGCTCGGGTGGCTGGGGCATGGGGTCTGACTGAGGGGGAACTGCTTGGTCCATGCCCCGCATTTTGGCCCAGGTTGACCTTGAAGCGCCACGGACCAAACAAAACAGCCGGACAGGGTCCGGCTGCTGCGGGTGAGCGTTGAATTACCGGCTGCGGCGTCGCACCACCAAGGCCAGGATGCCGAGGCTCGACAACACCAGGGCGGTACTGCTGGGCTCGGGCACCGCGGCCACAGTGTTGATCTTCAAGCCGAAGGCGTCACTCTGGCTTGCCACCGTGTAGCTCATGCCGCCGCTGTAGAACGCCACGGAGTCCACTGTCGGGGTGGCGCCTGTTGGCAACTGAAGCGACATGGCATCGGTGGCATCACCGTGTTGTTCCAGCGCCAGCCAGTAGCTGCCAGCGTCCAGATGCCAGTTCAGTCCGCTGACGCCGTTCCAGCCATCGCCGTTGTAAGTGGCGGTGGCGTGGAACAGCTGGCCTTGCGAATCGGCCCACCAGTCCAGCGCGGGCAGGGTGCCATCGTTGGCATACAGCGCAATCGAAAAGGTCTTGCCCAGGTCGTTGCTGCTGTCGTTGGACAGGACATAAGCCAACACGCTGTCGATTTGCGTGGGCGCGGCGACCGAGAACTGCTGGGCCATCCAGTCACTGCTGTCAAGCGCGTTCGAGCCAATCAGCGAGGGGCTGGCCACCTCGGTGTGGATGAGCTCAGCGGCAAAGCCGTGGGCCGCGCTCAATGACAACAATGTTGCCAGGGCGATGGCCTTGATTGAAGAGGGTGTGTTCATGATGGACGACTTCTCTTCAAGTTCAATGGCTCAGCGTCACGCTTTTGAGCAACTTGGTCGGGCCGAAGGCATCGCTGAAGCCGTAAGCATCGATTTGCACCTTGCCGCTCTTGAACACGCGAACGTTGGCCCAGGCGTAGTAGCGGTCATAAGGCTGCGGGTTGGTGGCGTCTTGCGCTACGTCGAAGGGTGATCCACCCGATCCCACCAACACTTGCCAGGCGGTGCTGGGCTGCGCGTCGGCCTTGATCGGCTGGCGCATGTTGAAGGTGTGCTCGTGGCCGCAGAAATAGGTTGCGCCGTATTGCTCCACCACGTTCCAGAATGCATCGCGCTGGGGCAGGTTCACATCCAGACCACCGGCCTTGCCTCCGTTGCCCGAGAAGTCGTAGGTGTAAGCGGGCTTGTGGCCAAACACGAAGAAGTGCTGGGCGCCCCGGCCGCTGGCTGCTGCGAAGTCGGAGGCCAGCCAGGCGCTGGGTGCCGTGGCGTCTTTGCCTGCGGCGTCAGTGTTGATCACCGCGAAGTGGCTGTTGCCCACATCAAAGCTGTAAGACAACTGGTTCTGCGGTGTCGCGAATCCGTCCACGCCTGCGTGATCGGCGTTGTCCACGTTGTTCACGGTCAAGCCGCCGGGCAGGTTGGCGTTCATGCGTGTGGCATCGACGATCAGGTCGCCCATGTTGGCGCGCCACGCTTCTTCATTGACCTTCAGCGCCTTTTTGCCTGACAAGACCACGCCGTTGTCATCGACGCAGGTGGTGTTCTTGCTGTTGCACTGCGTTTCATGGTTGCCCGGAACCGGAACCACGTAGGTGCCGTTTTCAATCAGCGGGGTGACCATGCCGCGCCAGAAGGCGTACTCGGTGTGGAACTTCACCAGATCCGAGTTGACCACCGTGTTCACATCGGTGCCGGACACGGGGCCAGCGTTGCCGTAGCCCATGATCATGTCGCCGTTGAAGAACAACAGATTCGACTTCTTGGCCGACACCTCACGCATGATCCGCGACCAGGCCTTGCTGTTTTGCAACCAATGTGCATCCTGGCCGCTCAGGGTGCCGTTGACCAATTGCGTGGGGTCTGGTGATTTGGGGTCTTGACGCGAGTCACCGACGGTTGAAAAGCTCAGCACGACACCGTCGTTCTGAGCCAGGGCGGCGCCGGTCGAAAGCAAGGCCACCAAGGCCAAAGACAGGGCGCGGGGGGCAATCGAATGTTTCATTGTCAACAACCATGAATGAAGAGTGCAACTTGCCTTCATCTTGGTCGTGCGGGGTGACGCGCTGAAGATGCCGTCATGATCCGATTGGCTGATGCCGAGGGGGGGTGATAGCCGTCGGCCAGGGTGTTCAGGAATGCCAGCAAATCGGTGATCTCTTGGCGGGTTAGGCGCGGCTTGTTGCCGGGGAGGGGCTTGAACGGCGCCCCCATCTCCACGTTTTTCTTGTAGGCCGCTGGCAGGTCGTCATAGCGGTCGACGACGCCATTTTGTCGACCGTACCAGCGCTGTGGGGTGATGTCCCGGGTCACATAGAACTCGATGACCTCACGCAGCGAATGCAGCACGCCGTTGTGAAAGAAGCTGTGTCGAGCCGCAGCGTTTCTCAGCGTGGGGGCGCGAAACTTGCCGCAGTAGTCAGTCAGGTCTTGCAGATCGTGCCGCAACGGCCCACACAAGCCCAGGTCAAAGAAGCTCGGATCGCGGTTGGTGGGCAGGCTTCGGTTGCGCGGCACCCCCAACGCGGCGAACTCAAAGTCGGTGAACCGGGGGTAGATCAGGTTGGACGAGGTTGCCACACTGGGGTGGCATTTGGCGCAATTGCCCTTGTCCTTGTCATTGAAGAGTTTGAGCCCTCTCAGCTCCTGAGGGGTCAACTGAGCTTGCCCGCGCATGTATGAATCAAATTTGCTGGTGAAGGGGTGAAAGTCGTCGGGCGATTGCTCAAAGAACTCCAGCGCGGTCGTCAGCCAGCTGATGATGCCTTCATCGTTGTCCAGAATGTGCGTACCAGGCGGGCTGAACAGCTGATCAAATTCGGCCGCGAAGCTTGACTTTCTGACCCGGGCTGCCACCTCGGCCAGATCACGATTCGCCATTTCCTTGGGGTCCAGCAAAGGCATCAGTGCTTGCTCTTTGGCAGAATTCACGCGGCCATCCCAGGTGCGTCCGCCAGCCGGGCCGCTGTCTTGCCCGTTGTTGTCCATCAGATCCACATAGTGCTCGGTGAAGGCCTGAGGGGCATGCACATAGCGCAGCGAGGGCGCGGCCCGCATCCCCAATTCGGTCATCTTCGGGCCCCCAAACTGAACCGACAAGGCATTGGGTGGGCCATAAGCGCTGCCAGGGTTGTGGCAACTGGCGCAAGACTGCACGCCCGATGCCGACAGACTGGGATCAAAGAAGATTTTTCGGCCCATCTCCACCAGCTTGTCCGCTGGGGGGATGTCGCCATTGGCGCCATGGGTGTACTTGCCAGTGATCACCACCGGGGTGTCGTTGCCGCAGGCCAGCAACAGCGGGCGAGCAGCAGCCATCGAGTGCGTCAAAAAAAACAAGGCCCAAACGAAGCAGGAAAACGCGACAACCTTGCTTTTGAATGAAAGACGATTGAACATGATGAACTTCGATGCGGCTGGGCCAGGGCCAAGCAAAGAGGACCCCTTTCGATTACGCTAGCGCTGATCTGTGTCAAGGCGACGACATGAGGCCGATTTCCATGCAATTGATCCGTTCAGCGTTGCGCAAGTCGATGGCCGCCGTACAAAGCCACGCCCAGATCCTGGCTGAAGGCACGGACAACGCCGAAGCCGTGCATCAGGTGCGGGTGGGCCTGCGCAGGTTGAGAACCGTCTTGCGCGACCTGGTGGGCGTGTACTCAGACGTTCCCCCTGAGTGGGAGGTGCAATTGGCTCAGGCCTTCCGGTTGCTGGGGGCCCGCCGAGACGCCGACATCCTGAACCAGGTCATTTGCCCGATCTTGGCGGAGGCGGGTTCGCCCCTGACCGCCGCCATCGAGACAACATCCCCCGACGTTCAGGCCATCCTTTTCGACGCGCAGCTTCAAAAAACATTGCTTGACATTGACGTCTTTGCGCATGGCTTGAAGAGCGCCCCGCAGCCTTCTCAACGCAAAGTTGAGCGGTGGGTTGGCAAGCGATTGCATCGCCTGCAGAAGCAGGTGCTCAGCGAGGGGCGCCACTTTGAGCGCCTGACAACAGATCGCCAGCACCGTATCAGAAAGCGTTTGAAGCGGCTGGCCTACCTGAGCGAGTGGGCTGTACCGCTTTGGCCTGACAGAAAGACGGCGATCAAAGCCTACCTCGCAAGACTCAAATCAGCTCAGGATGCCCTGGGCTTTCATCATGATCTGGTGGTGGCCACGCAGTACTTGATGTCGCAGTCAGATCAGGAGCCGAACGCGCGGTTTGCCGCTGGGTACCTCAAGGGGTACATGAAGCTGACGGCCCGTGATGCACAAGAGGCTATCCGCAGCGTCGAGCACCATGCGCTGAGGTGGCAGGCCCGGCGCTCATGACCGCAGTAACGCCTCTTTGACAAAGTCCAGCCGGTCTTGTCCGAAGAACATCTCTTGGCCCACAAACAGCGTTGGGGCGCCAAACACCATGCGTGACACGGCCTCTTCGGTATTGGCCTTCAGGGCTTCCTTGACTTCATCTCTGCTCGAAATCTGCACGATGTCTGCCGGATTGAACCCACCTTGGCTCAGCCATTGGGCGAGAACTTCGAGGTCGTTGAGGTTCAGCGCGTTCGACCAAATCCCATCAAAGATCAATCGCGTCAGGCGCTCAAACTGATCTGGATGCAGCAACTGCATCCCCACCACCGCCCGCATCAACTGCAAGGTGTTCAATGGAAAGTGGGGGTTGAACTCAAACGGGACGCCATATCGCTTGGCGAAGCGGGCGAAGTCGATGGCGGTGTACAGACCCTTGGCCGGAACGGAAGCGGGTGACGAGTTGCCCGTGGCCTTGAACACGCCCCCCAGCAGCATCGGCTTGTAAATCAGTCGGGCCTGTGTTTGCGCGCACAGCGCCGGCAACTGAGTGAAAGCCAGATAGCTGGCCGGACTTCCGACATCGAAAAAGAATTCAACTGCGCGTTCGGCCACGGCGTGCTCCCTGTGTGAGGCGTCAGACAGACGCCTGTCATTATCAATGCTGGTAGCCTAGCCAACATCACCATCCAGGCGAAGGACACATGCACCATGGCTTCCCCCGATACCCAACCTAAAGTGGCCCTGATCATCGGGGCGGGCGACGCAACGGGCGGTGCCATCGCGCGACGCTTCGCTCGTGAGGGATACATCACCTGCGTCACCCGACGAGAGGCAGACAAGCTGCAACCCTTGATCGATCAGATCACTCAAGCCGGTGGTCAGGCACATGCGTTCGGGTCGGATGCGCGCAAAGAAGAGGCGGTCGTGGCGTTGATCGAGCGCATCGAGGCGGAGGTGGGGCCCATCGAAGTGATGGTGTTCAACATCGGCGCCAATGTGCCTTGCAGTTTGCTAGAGGAAACCGCCCGCAAGTATTTCAAGATCTGGGAGATGGCCTGTTTCTCGGCATTCTTGAATGCCCGCGAGGTGGCCAAGCGCATGGTGGGTCGCCAGCGCGGCACCATGATCTTTACCGGGGCCACTGCCGCTACCCGTGGTGCGGCCAACTTCGCCGCTTTTGCCGGAGCCAAACACGCTTTGAGAGCATTGGCGCAAAGCGCTGCTCGCGAGCTCGGCCCCAAGAACATCCACGTAGCCCATGTGATTGTCGATGGCGCCATTGACACCGAATTCATTCGTACCAATTGGCCCGACAAATATGCCGAGAAGGCCACCGACGGCATCTTGAACCCCGATCACATTGCCGACAACTACTGGCACTTGCACAGCCAACCGCGTGATGCCTGGACCTTTGAACTCGACCTGCGCCCATGGTCTGAACGCTGGTAAGCACCAACTCACGCAAACGCTGAAAACGTTGACGTCACCATCATGAAGGCATCCAGAAGTAGTCGCGAATTTGAAGGAGGAAGTCCACCAGGATGGATCATGCGCCGCCGCTCAAAAACTGAATCGAGCGCATTTTACGAATCCGCAAACGGGCGAAAGATCCCCGAAATTCAGTGATTAACGGCCCCCGCCGTCAAACCACCCCTTTGACCGCATTGGCGAAGCCACTGCACGTCACGGGGCCATCGGATGTCGCACCCAGGCGTTCTCGCAACTGATCTTGCAGCGCCGCTTTTTGGTCGGACGACATCAGCGCCAGGGTGGCGCTGGCCATGGGCGAGCCCTGCACTGTGGTCCAGTAATCATCGAAGTTGGCGTAGGTTCGTTGAACCGTGATCACCCGTGTCTCGACTTGACTCAGCCCGGCCTCACGCCACAAGCGATCCAGGTTGTCGATATTGGCCGCATCGGGACTCGGTGGCAAAGGCACCGTCAAACCCATGTCACGCAGAGCCGCCTGCATAGGCTCGTACGGGAAGCCGCCTCCCATCAGATCCCATCCATAAGCCGTCACGATGCCACCTGGTTTCACCACCCGGGCCATCTCGGCCACCCCTTGCGCAGGTTGCGGCACGAAGAAGATGACCAGCGGCATCACCGCCGCGTCGTACTGGTCATGTTCAAACGGCAGTGCCATCGCATCGCCTTGGGTGAACTCGGCCAACGGGCCAGCCAGGCGTGACTTGGCGAACTTCAATTGATCTTCAGATGGGTCGATCCCGAACACCTTGCGCGGGGCGCAGCGCTCTGCAATCAATTGGGTGAACGCGCCGTTCCCACAACCCACATCCAGCCAATCCATACCCGAGCGCGGGGCCAGCCAATCCAGAAAGGCATGCCCCACCAACTGACTCCACTTGCCCATGTAGCGTTCGTACGCGCCGCCATCGTTGAAGCGGAAACCCGTCTGCGGCCCCAGTTCGGCTGCCAAACGGTCCAGGTTCTGCTCATTGGCGGGCTCGCAAATGTGCTTCACAGCCTGTGCCACGGCATCATCGTCAAATGCTTGAGACCAATGCAGCAAGGTGCCCAGTGGGTTGGCTTCCAGCGTCAGGGTCAACTCGAAATGTGGCTGCACCACATGCCGAATCACCACCTTGTGATCGGGCTCAATGGCGCTGAACTCCGATTCATTTGGGTACACCGTGCCATCGGGGCCGATCATCTTGAAGCGCCATTGGCCGCCTGGCTTGAACTCGCACACCTCGAACTCGTTGGTGAACCCCGCTGGGCCCCACCATTTCGCTAGGCGGGTAGGGTCTTGAATGGCAGCGAACACCGCCGCGGGCGATGCGCTGAACTGCCGCGAAGTTTCAAAGGTGGTCATGGTGTTCTTCCTGTTGTTGCCTTGAAAGGGCGCTCACTTGCGCTTCGCCTTGCTCAACGAGTTGTGTTCACGCCAGCCGCCCAGGTGGGCGATTTTTGGGTCGATTTGGGCTGACCCGGATAGGGCTTGGGAAGATGAGGGGGCCTGGTTCATACAGTGACCTTGCTTCGATTGGATTTGATGCCTGAACGCAAAGACTTGGTCTCAAGACGCCTTTGCTTCGAAGCATAGGTGGGCTTGGTGGGGCGGCGTGGCGGCAGCACATGCGACGCCTCGGCAATCAGTTCTTCCAGCCGCGCCAGGGCCTCGGCCTTGTTTTGATCGCGGCTGCGAGATGACTGCGCCTTGATCACGACGATGCCATCCTTCGTGATGCGATGGTCTGGCGTATGCAGCAGCTTGTCTTTGACAGCCTGCGGCAGCGACGAGGCCACGATGTCGAAACGCAGATGTACCGCGCTTGACACCTTGTTGACGTTCTGCCCGCCCGGGCCTTGCGACCGAACCGCAGTGAACTCGACTTCCCGAAGATGAATGGCGTGAGACATGCTCGACTTAACCGCCAGGGATGGGCAGCACCTCCATCACCTCGACGCCCTCGCCAGGGAAGATCGTGAAGTGAGGATGCCCCAGAAACAGCTTGGCTGCGGCTTCTTGTGAATCCGCTTGAATAATCACAAATGCGGACAAGTTATTGCGGATGTCAGCGATCCCTGCTTTGGACACCAGCTTGGTCTTGCTCAAAGGCCCGCCCATTTCAAGGATGCTGGCGGCGTGATCTGTCGCCCATTTCTTCCAGGCGGCAACGCCTTGAGTCTGCCGCGTTTGCCGTTCGTCTTCAGACAAGGCCATCCAGGCTTCCATTGCGTGGGGCGTGCCGGTGAAGACGCAAAGATACTTTTTCATCAGAGTGCTCCTTGGCTTGGT
>JAGWLR010000042.1 GCA_028864885.1 Burkholderiales bacterium
GACAAGGTCTCTGCTTCAGGCACAGCAGCCACGTCGCCGTCGTGAACTGCCCAGGCTCCATACGCAATCCCGTCGAAGGGATCCGTAACGAACTGAGCGCCACTGTTCATCGCGAACATCCAGACAAAGTCTCCAGGGCTGTCATGCGTACCGGTCCAGTACCAAGATGACCGTAGGTCAGAAAACGGCCCCGTATTCGTCAATCCGCCAGCAGACTGGAACACACCGGTACTGTCAAAAATCGCTTGATTTCCGAGCGTGACATAGAACAAGTGGGCCAATTCAGATTGGCTCGTATCGCTATTGAACCCACACAAGGAACCGGAGTACGAAATCGGGCCGGCACACGAACGCCCGGACAAAGTCACCGCAGCCGGATCATTGATGACCGAGGGCAAACGCCAGCCGTCCACGCCACCCACTTTCAAGGTGTGAGCCCATTCGTCTGCCTCGCTCCAAAAACGCAGAGGACGACCAGGAGGAAAACCTGCTGGAGGCCCATCGGCATAGGCGTCTGACAGCCAAGTGATGTTCAACGACGTGTCATAGTAGGCATCGGTGATGCCATCGTGATCAATGTCACGGGTCTGGAGAGTTGACTCCCAGGTGCCTTGCCCTGGGATCGCAGCCGCATGGACCCCGGAGACCCATGCCGCTCCACAAGCCAATATGGCGAACTGCACAGCGTGACGCAAGTGCTGAAACATGATTCCCCTCCGTCCTTTTCGAGACCAGTTGGATGCACAGACGTCAACCACCCGTCTTTCTTGTAAGTAATCGTACGACGTGTTGCACATCCCAGATCGACGATCGATCAAGGTTTAACGACACACCCCCTAAGTTGGTAGTCCGCCGCGTCGCGCACTGAAGACAGCCGCGCACCTCTACCCACAACTTCAGACACGTCAAGCACGGGCACAATGTGTGCCTTGCACAGTTCTTCATCCAACGTCCATGCAGCTCGCCACCTGTAATTTCAATCAGTGTTTCAGGTGACACCAGCCAGCTACACACACCCCTCCTAAGTGCCCGCCAATGCGGGCATTTTTCATTCAATTCACTTCACGCCAATTCTTGAAAGCGCATAATGAATGTGTAGCTAGCTGTGTAGCCAGAGCGCACAGCTACACAAGCAGGGGGCGCAATGGCAAAAGAGATAGACAAGCTGTCAGACACGCAGCTACGAGCATGGGTCAAGGCAAAAACACCTGTTGCCAAAGCTGATGGCGGCGGCCTGACTTTCACCTTGTCGGCTGCGGGCACTGCAGCATGGGTTCTGCGCTACCGCTTTGGTGGCAAGGCGCGCGAACTGACCCTGGGCCAATACCCCGATGTGTCGCTCAAGATGGCGCGTCAACGTGCAAGCGAGGCCCGCGCCGACATTCAAAAGGGCACCGACGTAGCCCGCGAACGTCAAAAAGAGAAAGCCGAGACGGCGGCTGCAAAAAGCTTTGCGCAATTGGCCGAAGACTACATAAGCAAGGTCTTTCCCAACCTTGCGCCCCGTACACAAAAGCAACGTGGGCAACACATTCGAGGCGTCATCCTGCCAAAGCTAGGACGACTACCTGCCCGCGAGATCACCACAGCAGACGTGGTGTCATTCATCGAGGCAATCAGCACCAAAAAGACCGGCAATGTGATCGAACTGGTTTTCACAGCGCTCTCAGAGATTTTCAAACACGGTCTCGCCCGCCACGCTGTCACAGTAAACCCTTGCGTGGGCGTGTCCATCACTGCCATCTGCGGCAAGACCGAACCACGACGCCAACGCCTCAAGCTCACCGAGGATGAATTGCGCGAGATCCTGCCAGCCCTGCCCGGCATCGGCAGCGAAAACGAATGGGCCGTCAAACTGTTGCTGTTGACATGCACGCGCATTGGCGAACTGACACGCGCCGAATGGGCGCATGTGGACTTCGACCGCGCCGAATGGTTTGTGCCTGACGCCAACTCGAAGACTGGCAAAGGCTTCACGGTGCCCTTGAGTGCCCCGGCCCTGGCCTGCTTCAAGGCGCTGCAACCGCTGGCACTGGGTTCGCGCTTCGTGCTGCCTGCCCGGCAAGTGCGACGCACACGCAACCACGGCGGCGCCGACGTCCATTGCGAACAACGCGCCATCAATTCGATGCTGCACAAGCTCTGCGACAAGCTAGGTGACAAGGTGCGGCGCTTCACACCCCATGACCTCAGATCGACGGCACGCAGCCACCTATCGGCCCTGGGCGTTAACGTGATCGTGGCCGAGCGTTGCCTGAATCACTCCCTGGGCGGGCTTGTCGGTGTGTATGACCAGCACGACTACATGACCGAGCGACGCGCAGCCCTGGACACTTGGGCATCGTTTCTGGAGGCTTGCGAAAAGGGCCTACCCTGGAAGCATGGGAACGTGATTCCGATTCGCACAGCGGCCTGAACACACTTCACAATCGTTTTCGCCAGCCCTAGGCTGATCCCCGAAAACCCGTTTCCCTGACGGGCCGGGCTGGCACCAATTTCACAGGGAGCGCGAGGGGCGCATGACCGACTTGTCACACTGGGACGTGTGCAGCCAATTTACCGGCATTGAGGCCGCCTGCCTGTTCGTTGGCGTTGATCCAAACATCGAACCGGATCACTTCGCAAGCAAGCCGATCTTGCGCCGCATGGAGGCAGACTACAACCGAGCTTTGCACGCCTACTTAGATGAGCTAAACCTTGCGGACATGCGAGGTGGTTACCCAAAAAAACACGTTCGATTCATACTCAGATCAGTTGACACCTCATTCTTCCGGCGAATGCTGGACGAGGCACAAACTGCTATGTATTCCCCTGAATACTTATACAGTTGGCGCATGGACGCCTTCGCACTCGAACAAGACGCATTGAGCTTCGGCCCAATGACCAAGCGAAAAGAAATGCTACATGACTTAGCCTCAGATAGCTTTGAACGTTGGTTGCGTCGAGGCATAGACACGGACTTTGAGCACCAGCTCTTTGATCGCGACGAAATAGCACGATGGAGTCAGGCTCACGGCTACGCAAGCAAGTACGAGTTTCTTAGCAATAGCGATTCAACTGAAAACCATCGCCGAGTATTTCCTTTGCTCGGCCGCCAAAAACGGGACGCCCTGACGCCCGCCATCGAGCGCGCAGCCACTGATTGCCGGAACCCAATGGATGTCGCCGAAGTCTGGACTGCGCTACAAACACTCGCACGCCAAAAGGTTCCGCCACTAATTGGTGTGACTGAATTGGGGATTCAATACATCGACTCGAATGATTCCCCGAAAGAGTTCACCAAACGGGCATTAAGGGCACGACTGCGTCGCAATCGCTAACGAGCACGCGAACCGCACACCAAGGCTTGCAAAGGCACGGAGAGGCACGATAAGCCTCGCAAAGTCACGCGTGTATTTGCAATAAGGCCACTCGGCAAGACATTGCGAATGTCATTTCAAAGGAAGACACGCAATGTCAATCGATATCCCTTCGTTCGATGCGCTGCCCGATAGCGCCTTCATTCGCCAATCTCAACTGGTTCAAGACCGCAAGCGCCCCACCACCCCGGCGCCCCTGCCTTTCAGCGGCCCGACACTCTGGCGCATGGTCAAAAGCGGCAAATTTCCGAAGCCACTGAAACTGTCTTCTCGCGTCACGGCCTGGAAGGTCGGCGACGTGCGCGCCTGGATCAAAGCGCAGGCCGCGCAATAAGGGGGGGCGTCATGAAGCTGCACCACGACATCACCCCCGAGCGCATCGCTCAACTGATCGCCATTCGCGACGCCATCCCCGGCACGTCGGCCATGCCACAACGCCAGCGGCTACTTGAAGCCATGCGCCAACTTGGTCACGTCACAACTTTTGAGGCTAGCCGGTTTCTGGACATCTATCACCCCCCGGCCCGCAAACGCGATTTGGTCAAGGCGGGTTACCAAATCATTACCGCGATGCGCGACGTGCTTACAGAGGCCGGAAAGCGGCACCGCGTTGGGCTTTACACGCTGGAAAGGGTTTGACCATGACCGGCACAAAGAAAAACGCCCCCGGCGCCAATGACGCACAGGGGCGGAGCAATATCGAAGACCCACATTCTGTCGCAAGACAAGACTTCACGCCAGAGGCAGCGGCAACGGCCCTGCACGCCACACTGCACGCAGTCACGCGCTCGCTGTTGTGTCTTACAGGCGGCAACCCACACGCCAGCCTGATCGCAGCTCACACAGCCCTCAAAGCCCTTCAAGCTGCGCTGGACTCACTCGCAGCCATTGCAGGGAGGGGCCGTGAATGGGCAAGCCCAAATCCGAAGTCAATCGCGGCGGGCATGTGCGGTTGTACTGGGACATGATCGACTCAATGGCATGGCGGGCTCTGTCGTGGGTCGAGCGAGGTCTATATGTCGCCATGCGGCGCAAGCTCAAAGGCACCAACAACGGCAACATAGAAGCCACGCTCGCCACGCTGAAGCACTACGGCATCACCAGCCCGGCGACCTTGAGCAAGGGACTCAAATCGCTTCAAGCTGTGGGCCTGATCGCCAAGACCCGACAAGGTGGTATCGCCTACGGCAGCAAGGTATGCAGCCTGTACCGATTCACCGACGAGCAAACGTTCGAGTTCCAGAAACTGGGCGTGAAAGCCTGCAAGGCCACGAACGACTGGCAGAAGTTCAAGACCCTAGGCGAAGCACGCGCAGCCATCAAGGAAGCACAAGCCCGGCCAGTGGGAACAGACGAAAACGCGGAGTAGCTACGCCCACCGTATCGAACCGATACGCAAAGCGTAGCGAGAGGGGCAAAACTTCGATACGCGGCATGTATGAGTGCGCCCCTCACTCATACGCAGGGTGTAGCAATGGCAGCGAACCCGAAACGATCAAAAGGCCGATGGATATTGGGCTTTCCGGCGTTAGGCTTCAAAAAAACCATCGCGCCCCCTCTGCTTCATTTGGCGTAGCCCTTTACATGTTGCCATCCCTATGCAGAGCAAAGCACCTGGAGGCCAACACTAGGGAGACATCACGGGCGGCCAATTCTTCCAATTGATTTCGTATTCTGTGAGGTACCGAAATGGCGAAAGGTGGTTTGCGATATGGGGCTGGCCGTCCTGGCTGGCATGGCAAGGTTGAGCACTGCCGAAGCATCGACGTTCGGCGCTTTCAGCGTGAAAACATGCTCAAGCCTGGATCATGGTCATGGCAGTGGCGCGACGCCGAGACACAGGAGGTTGTCTCGTCCATTGGCATCATTGGTGCGGCCACGCACATGATCCTGAGCTACGCCACGGAAGGGGTGAACATCAGAGAGCACATCGACATCACCCGAACACCCTGCAAGCTTGGCGGCTCGCGCGCATGGTTTCGTTGCCCGAGATGTCACGGGCGAGTGGCAAAACTGCATCTCCGAGGCGGTCGCTTCGCTTGTCGCCAGTGCCAACGGCTAACCTATTCGAGCCAGAGCGAAGACCTCATCGGAAGGCTTTGGCGCCAACAAGCCAAGATCGAGGCCAAACTCGCGCGCAACTGGCAACGACCCAAACACATGCACCAAAGCACGTTTGAACGACTGAGGCAGCGCCTATGGGATTTGGAATCAGCCCGCGAAGACGCCTTCGCTGATTTCGTGGGTCGCCTGGGACTGATCCTCTGAAAGCCACAGGCTGCGCGAATCTGTAGCTTCAAGTGCACAATCAAGGCATCACTGCCCAGTCGTGTAGCTAGGTGTGTAGCTAGCAAAATCACAAAAATGGCAACCAATTGATTTACAAAGACTTTTTCTCACAATGAGACTTGCCACCTGGAACGTCAACTCTCTGTCCGTTCGCTTGCCCCAATTGCTCGATTGGCTTCAAGCCCATCCCGTCGACGCTCTGGTGCTGCAAGAGACCAAACTGACAGACGACAAATTTCCCCATGCCGAGCTGGCGGCAGCGGGCTACCAGGCTCAGTGGTTTGGCCAACGCACCTACAACGGCGTTGCATTGCTCACCAAAAGCGCCAGCACCGACATCATCAAGAACATCCCTGATTTTGTTGACGAACAGGCGCGCGTGATTGCAGGTACCGTGCTCGATCCCTCATTGGGCAGCGTCCGGGTCATCGGCGCTTACTTCCCCAACGGCCAAGCCCCCGACAGCGACAAGTTCGTCTACAAACTGAGTTGGCTGGAAGCGCTGCAAGCCTGGCTGTCCAACGAACTCAAGCAACATCCGCAAGTGGTGCTGATGGGGGATTTCAACATCGCGCCCACAGACATGGATGTCTATGACCCAATCGCCTGGAAAGACCAGATCCACTGCACGGTCCCTGAGCGAGAACACTTCCAACGCCTGCTGGATCTGGGCTTCAGTGACGCCTTCCGCTTGTTCGAACAACCCGCCAAAAGCTGGAGTTGGTGGGACTACCGCAACCTGGCGTTCCGCAAGAATCAGGGGCTGCGCATCGATCACATTCTGGTGAGCCCCGCGCTCAAGAGCAAAGTCCAAGCCTGCGTCATTGACAAAGCCCCTCGGAAGAACGAGCGCCCCAGCGACCACGCCCCGGTGGTCGTGACGATCGAGGCTTAACCCAGCAACATCTTCTTGAAGGGGGCTGGTAGGCCCAGTTCAGATAACAGCCTCAGTTGCACCCATCGCCCGCTCGGGTCACGCTTGATCAGCATTTGTGTCAGCGCCTCAGTCGGGGCCGCCTCGAGTTCCAAGCGCTGTGGATTGAGCCACCAATCGAGGTGGGTCAACACATGCTTGACGCGCGGCTGTGGATCGATAGATGGAGCAAGCCCCTTCAAGGTCTGCTGCAGCTCTTCCAAGCTGTCAAACAAGGGTGGGGTCCATAAACCTGCCCAAATCCCGGTCGGCGGCATCTGGCGCAACCAGACCGCCCCGTCCCACTCGAGCCACAGCGGCCAGCTCTCGCGCTCCGATCGCTTGAGCTTGCGAGTCACCACGGGTAAGCGCTCCGGCTCACCCGTCTTTCTCGCCACACACCAATCGCCCCACGGACACAACAAGCAACTGGGTTTGCGCGGCGTACATACCGTGGCCCCCAGGTCCATCAGGCCCTGCGTGTAGGCTGGCATGTCAGCGGGCGATTCAGGCACCAGATGGTTGGCCGCGTCCCACAACTGCTTTTCGTGCAATTTGACGGCCAGGTCGCGATCCCACCCCAGGACACGGCTCAAAACGCGCTTGACGTTGCCATCCATGATCGAGGTGCGAACACCGAAACAGAACGATGCGATGGCGGCCGCGGTTGAGGGGCCCACGCCCGGCAGCTTGACCAATGCTTCAACCGTGTCGGGGAAACGCCCGCCATGGTCTGCGGCAACAACCTGTGCGCACCGGTGGAGGTTCCTGGCTCGGCTGTAGTAGCCCAATCCGGCCCACAAGGTCAGCACATCATCCAGCGGCGCAGCAGCCAAGTCGACCACAGTCGGAAAACGCGCGAGAAAGCGCTCATAGTACCCAAGCACCGTGGTCACCTGGGTTTGCTGCAGCATGATCTCAGACAGCCATACCCGGTAGGGATCACGCGTCTGCTGCCAAGGCATGTGATGTCGCCCCGATGCCGCTTGCCACACCACCAGGCGGGCCGACAGATCGGGGTGCAATAGCGCTATGCGCTCCCACAAATCATCAGGGCGCACTGGTTGTGCGCCCTTGCTTTTGCTAGCCATCCGTGAAGCTGGTGCTCAGGTCAGGTCGAGTGAAATCGCCTTCATGGCTGCGACACCCGGGTGTTCAGGTTCACCGGAAGGGCCTTGCGCGACATGCACCAACTCGTCCACCAGTGCACCCAGACGGGTCTGCAATTGCAAGATCCGTTCATCCTGCGCCTGAACCTCCTGCAAGCGCGTGTCGAGCTCGCTCGACGCCGATTGGATGCGATCCAGGGTTTCGTAGCGACGCTTGAAGTTGCGACGCCGCTCGCGCAATTGGCCATCGACCTGGGCAGATGCGGTCTTGTTCCACAATTCGATGTCGTTGCTGACGGTCTCAAACACCACCCGCAAGCGTGAAATCAACATCCGGCGGAACTGTTCCTGGAACCCAGGCTGGGCGAGGCGGAACGCCTGACTCAAACCGAGATACTGAACGTAATTGCGCTCAATCAGGTTGAGGTCATCGGCGTATTTGCGAACATCCAAGGGCACATCGGCCACCAGGCTGAAGCCAAACTCGGCGTTCAACTTGGCAAACGAGGCCACCAGCATCGAGTGGATCTCTTCGCTTCGCTGCTGGGCTTGCTCAATCAAGGCTCGCAAGCGAGCGCACAAATCGACAAAGGCTTTTTTGGCGCCCAACGGCAACCACGAGCCGCCCAACACCTGCTGCAAGACGTCAACTTCCTGGCGCAAACGCTCGGAAGACAATTCGGCCAGCGCATCTTTGAGCATCCGCGCATGCACACTGCGCATGGCTGCCAGCCTCGCCGTACATTGCTCGAACTCGGCCGCCTCAGCCTGGACACGCTGCAACATCAGCTGCACCTTGCCCGAACTTTTGCCGCGAAGACCACGCAACTCCAGCAATTGGTCTGCGTAGAGGCGCCGCATTTCAGTAAAACGCCGCGTCAGCTGGCTTTGGAACTGCTTGGCACCGCCAATCGCCGCATTCGCCAGGTTGTCTCGGCGCTTGGGCAACAGGCCATCAGACAAAGCAGTTTCGAAAGCCTCAAGGCGGCTGGTGGCCAACCCTTGCGCATCCCCATTTAAGCGAGCGGCCAGAGCCTGGCGCGCCGAAATCGGGAACACGTGCTCCGTCGGAATCTCAAGCGTCTGGGCCACGCTCTCGCACTGCCTCTGAATGGTCTGCTGGACCTGTTCAGGGGTGCTCAAAGGGTCAACCAGGGAGTCGATTTTGTTCAGTGCGACATAGCGCGCCAGCGCCGGGCCACTGAGGTGATCACGCCAGATCGACAGATCCGACTTGGTCACGCCGGTATCGGCCCCCAGGATGAACACGGTGGCGTGGGCCTGGGGCAGCAAGCCCAAAGTCAACTCAGGCTCGGTACCAATCGCATTGAGGCCCGGGGTATCCAGCACGACCAAGCCGCGCTTGAGCAAGGGATGTGGCAGGTTGATGCGGGCGTGTCGCCACACCGGGATTTCGACCTGCCCTTCAGCATTGATTGGCGGGTTGTCTTCTTGGCGCTCGTCGTCCCAGAATCCCAAACGCTGGGCCTCTTCCTTGGGGACCAAGCGTGTGCGCATGACTTCTGCCAGCGCCGCAGCCATGCCCTCCGGATTGGACAGATCGAGCTGGATCATGGTCCAAGCCTGAGGCTGAGTGCGCAATTCCGCCAACGAGGTAGCCTGCAAGCGGGTCTCGATCGGCAACAGGGTCAGCCCAATCGGGTCTTCGGCGTCGTAACCCAGTTCGACCGGACACATGGTGGTTCGACCTGCCGAGGCCGGCATCATCCGTCGGCCCTTGTCAGAGAAAAAGATCGCGTTGATCAGCTCCGACTTGCCACGAGAAAACTCTGCCACGAATGCCACCATGAGCTTTTCGCCCGACAACCGGTGCCGCATGGCTTCAAACCACTCGGCAGACGAATCGTCCAGAAGATCATGCTCGCGCGCAAAACGCGCCAAGGATGCCAACTTGGCATCGGTGGCGACACGCCACTGACCCAAAGCATCCAGGTTGCTGGCAAAAGTAGGCTTCATGAAAACATCCTAGCGCAAGGCTTCTTCCGACGGATAAAGCGGCATCGGCAAGTTGGGACAAAAAGTACAGCCCTACCTTACGTAAATCAGCAGTCTGTCACCTTTTTTGACAATGTCGGCAGTAAAAGGTGGCTCGTTGACCCTGGACGATGCGCAAAATCGGCGTCGCACAAATCCGACAAGGCAAGCCCTCTCGGCCGTACACATGCGTCGAAAGCTGGAAATGCCCCTGCGCGCCATGGCTGTCTTTGAAGTCGCGCAAACTGGTGCCGCCCTGCTTCACCGCCTCGCCCAGCACGTGCTGGATCTGCCCCAGCAACTGACCGCAACGGGCCCGGCTGAGCTTGCCGGCGGGCACCCTCGGGTCGATGCCAGACAAAAACAAAGCCTCGCAGGCATAAATGTTTCCGGCTCCCACAACGACGTCGCCCGCCAAGATGGCCTGTTTGATGGGGGCACGACGCCCCTTCCATCTTTGGTGCAGAAATTCGGCTGTCAGGTTGGGATCGAACGGCTCCATCCCGAGCGTCGACAACAATTTGGCGGCCACACCGGACTCGAGGCTCGGGCTCCAGACCACGGCACCAAAACGACGTGGATCGGTGAGCCGCAAACTCCCCAGCGAGGTCAGCAACTCGAAATGGTCGTGCCCACCACGCGTGCCCAACTGGCCAGAAAAAGCCAGAGAACCGGACATACCCAGGTGCACCAACAAGCCGCCCCGCCTTTGCCCCCCGCCCTCCAGCGGTAGCCAAAGGTATTTGCCTCGCCGCCCGACCTCCCCGATCCGGGCGCCAAGCAATTGCTCTGGCTCGATCCCTAAGGGCCAGCGCAAGGGTTTGCCGAAAAAGGCGTCGAGAACTGTCGCCCCACGGATACGCGAGGCGAAACTTTGGCGGGTGACTTCAACTTCGGGCAACTCTGGCATGGTCAGATGAGGGTGAATTTACCAAGACATCAAGGCCAACAGACCCCATTGTCCTCAATAGAATGGTGCATCCATTGGAGTGCTCATGCTCGACCTGTGCCTTTTCGCCCGAACCCACACTGATTTCAAACTTCGAACCACCGCTTCGGCTCTGCTGATCGCTCTGGCCAGCATTGGGCCAGGGAAGGCATGGGCGGCACAAAACAGAGATCTGGACCAACGCCAGGAAGCCCTGGTGCAAATCAAAGAAGCCCAGCCAGCGCTGCCGGAAAACTCGGCCATGGATGGCGAAATGTTCTATCAGCTACTGATTGCTGAGATCAACGCACACTCGGGTGACCCAGGCGCGGCTTATCAAATCTATCTTGAGCTTGCCAAACGCTATCAAAACAGCCAGCTTTATCAGCGAGCCGTCACCATCGCCCTTCAAGCTCGTGCTGGCGAACAGGCCCTGACCGCCGCAAAGGCATGGCGCAAGGCCATGCCGCAGTCTCGGGAAGCCTGCGAATACACCACCCAAATCCTGCTCGCACTAGACCGCACCGCAGACCTCGCTCCGCCTTTGCGCGCCATGATTCAGCTGACCCCGGTGTCGCAACAGCCTCAGGTACTGATGTCGCTTCCCCGCGTGATGACCCGCCTGAGCGACAAAGCTGCGGCCGCTCAGGTGATTGAAGATGCAACGCGACCCTGGCGCCAGCCACCCCTTGAAACTGCCGAGGCCTGGATCGCCACCTCAGAGGCCTGGTTATTGGCCAAGGAAAATGAAAAGGCTGTAGCGGCCCTGAAGAAAGCCGCTGCGCTCAAGCCTCTGCATTTGATGGTGGGCTTGATCGGCACCGATTTGATGCCTGCATCGAAAGAGGCCGAAGCGATCGTGCAGAACCAACTGAAGTCGCCCGATGTGGCGCCGTTGGTCCGTCTGTCCTACGCACGACGTCTGGCCAGTCTGCAACGCCTGCCCGAAGCGGCCCAGCAACTCGAACAGCTGGTTCAAGCGCAACCCACCCAATCGGCGGCCTGGCTGACGCTGGCCTTGGTGCGCTTTGAACAACAGCAATACGAGCTCGCCGACAAGGCCGCACTCAAGGTTTTGGATCTGCATGGCCAGAGCGAGCGCCCCGGCGCATTGGCACGCCCCTCGAGCAACAAAGCCAAACCAGCCGTCGCCGCGCTCCCCGCTCAGGCGGCCAGCTCGGCACCAGACGATGAGGCAGATGAAGAAGACACCCCACCGGATACGGGCCCCAAAGGCGAACTGGAACAAGCCAATCTACTGCTGTCTCAAATTGCAGAGAAGCAAGGCCACCTGAACCAGGCCATTGGATGGCTGGATCTGGCCGACCCTCAGCACGTCAAGATGGCGGTTCAGAACCAACGAGCCCACCTTCTGGTCAAGCTGGGCAAGATGGATCAAGCGCGCGCAGGCATTCGCGCGATTCCCGAGCAAGACCAACAAGATGGGGTCAGCAAAATCCAGCTGGAAGCCCAACTGCTTCGAGAAAACAACGACTACCCCGAAGCTCAGAAGGTTCTGACCGACGGACTCGGTCGCTTCCCCAACGATTCTGACTTGATGTATGACCTCGCCATGATCTGCGAGAAACTCAAGCAATACGACAGGATGGAGGCCCTGCTTCGTAAAGTCATGACACTCAACGTGGACGACCCGAACGCTTACAACGCCTTGGGTTACAGCCTGGCCGATCGCAACATCAGACTGGATGAAGCGCGCAAGCTGCTCGAAAAAGCGCTGGCGCTCCGCCCCGCCGACCCCTTCATCACAGACAGCCTGGCATGGCTTGAATACCGTGAAGGCCATCCTGAAGAGGCCATCAAGCTCCTCAAACAAGCTCTGTCGGCCAAACCAGACGGAGAAATTGCCGCCCACTTGATCGAGATTTTGTGGACGAGCGGACAACAAGACGAAGCGCGGCGTGTGTTGAAAGACGCCATCGGCCGTGACCCCAACAACGAAGCCATCAAAGCCACGGTTGAGCGGCTGCACATCAGCATGTAATTCGGGTCGAGATGAAACGTCTTTTGCGCTGGGGCATGGGCTTGCCCCTGACCTCGCTGTTGCTGCTGAGCGGATGCCAAACCCTGCCTCCCCACAGTGCCCCAACACCGCTGGCCGTCCAGACTGGACACGAATGGCAAGGGTATTTCAGCGTCAAACTCGGGCCATGGGGATCGACCGCTGCCGAGGGGCAAAGCTTCACTTTCTACCTTCGAGCCGATCAACAAGCAGCGCAACTGGATCTCATGACCCCATTGGGCACCCAGTTGGCGCAGGTGCGCTGGGCGCCGTCTGGCACCTGGATCCAATCCGCGCAAGGTACTCAAAGCTACTCGTCTTTGGACGACCTGTCCGTTCACCTGCTAGGTGAAACCGTTCCCTTGCAAGCTCTGCCACACTGGCTGAACGGCCAACCCAGCCCCGATCTTCCCGCAGCGCAACCGTTGGCAAACCGTTCGGGATTCGAACAAGCAGGTTGGGCCATCGACACCCAATCCCTGCCGGATGGCTATCTGCAAGCCACAAGACCTGAAACCAGCAGCCAACGCCAAATCACCATCAAGGTTCGCCTCGAGCGTTGAAGCGCCCATGTCAAGCCTGACCCATCTGCCCGCGCCAGCCAAACTCAATCTTTTCCTGCATGTCACCGGACGGCGCAGTGACGGCTACCATCTGCTGCAGTCGGTTTTCATTCTGATCGACTGGGCCGACCAGTTGCACATCGAGGATCGAGCAGACGGCATCATTCGTCGGCACGACCTCGGCCCAGCGTTGCCGCCCGAAGATCTGTGTATCAAGGCCGCTCGGCTGCTTCAGGCCGAAAGTGGAACCTCGCATGGATGCGACATCAGCATCGACAAACTTGTCCCTTGGGGCGCTGGACTAGGCGGAGGCAGTTCTGACGCCGCGACCGTGCTGATGGCCCTCAATAAACTGTGGCACTTGAATTGGCCGGGCAGCAAACTAGAGCAACTTGCCATTCGCCTGGGCGCAGATGTTCCGTTCTTCCTGCGCGGCCGTCCAGCCTGGGTCGAAGGGGTCGGCGAAATCATCACGCCGCTGACCTTGCCTGCTGACACGCAAAACACACCACTGGCCGTCCTCAAGCCGCCTGTGAGTGTCCCCACCGCCGCCATTTTCTCCAGCCCAGCGCTCAAGCGAGACACAAAATCTGCTATAGTTGCCGACTTTCTTGCAGCGCCTAAGCGCTTTGGCAACAATGACCTCCAGGCTCCCGCCGAGCTCTACAGTCATGAAGTCGGCCAAGCGCTTGGAATCATGCAAAACCGCTTCGGCAACAGTCGAATGACCGGATCAGGAAGCGCCGTGTTTTCCTGGGTTGAACCAGGGCCCCTCGGCCAGACCATCCAGTCATTTTCTCCAGCTGATGTGGGCTTGGATAATTCCGCATGGGTCGGCCGCCTTTGTCGTGGTCTGGTTCAGCATCCGTTGCTTGATTGGCTTGCCGTGTAGCGTGTTTGCAACCCAGCCGATCAGCGACAAATTTGAACGAGACACTTGCAACAATCGCGAAAAGCTGGCTATAATTTGAGGCTCTAGTCAAGGGAACGCTTACTAGGTTTTGACGCGAAGCTTGCTTCAAAACAAGACCTGTGTAGGGGAGTCGCCAAGTTGGTTAAGGCATCGGATTTTGATTCCGACATACGAGGGTTCGAATCCTTCCTCCCCTGCCAAATTCTTTTGACTGATCAATCCGCCACTGCCTATTGATCCGCACCCTGCCCGACACCTTTGCAATCCTTTGCTAAGGGGCAAGGTTAAAGGGCAAGATGCTTTCAGCCATCCGATGCCCATGCTTTCCGACACCGTACTGTTCACTGGCAACGCCAATCCTGCTCTCGCTCAGGAGATCGCCACCCATCTGGGCATTTCCCTCGGAAAAGCTTCCGCCGGACGTTTCTCTGATGGCGAAAGCACCGTTGAAATCCAACAAAACGTTCGTGGCCGCGAAGTGTTCGTGGTTCAGTCCACCTGCGCGCCCACCAACGACAACCTGATGGAGTTGCTGATCATGGTGGATGCGCTCAAACGCGCATCGGCCCAGCGCATCACGGCTGTCATCCCCTACTTTGGCTACGCTCGCCAGGATCGCCGCCCGCGCTCCACTCGCGTACCCATTTCGGCTCGCGTCGTGGCCAACATGCTTGAAGCCGTTGGCGTCAACCGCGTTTTGACCATGGACCTGCACGCAGACCAGATCCAGGGCTTTTTCAACATCCCGGTGGACAACATCTACGCCTCGCCCGTTTTGCTGGCCGATCTGAAAGCCAAGAACTACACCGACCTTGTCGTTGTCTCGCCTGACGTGGGGGGCGTGGTTCGCGCTCGCGCGCTGGCCAAGCAACTGGGCTGCGATCTGGCGATCATCGACAAACGTCGCCCCAAGGCCAATGTGTCTGAAGTCATGCACGTGATCGGCGAGATCGAAGGCCGCAATTGCGTGATCATGGACGACATGATCGACACCGCCGGCACCCTGGTGAAGGCCGCCGAAGTCCTGAAAGAACGCGGCGCCAAGAGCGTTTATGCCTATTGCACCCACGCCGTGTTCTCCGGCCCGGCCATCGAACGGATCAAAGCGTCTCACCTCGACGAGGTGGTGATCACCAACACCATTCCGCTCAGCGATGCCGCCAAGGCGACGCCCAAGATTCGCCAGCTTTCTACGGCCTTCCTGTTCGCTGAAACGATCCGTCGCATCACGGACGGCGAGTCCGTCACATCCCTCTTCTCGGAGCAAAACAACAATTTTTGATCCGGAATCCGTGGTCTGATCTTGAAGGTCTGACCAATCCCATAGCGCCTGGTCGCGGGCGCTTTCTCAACTAAGTTTGGAGTCATCCATGAAATTCACCGCCTTCGAGCGTAATTTGCAGGGCACCGGAGCGAGCCGCCGCCTGCGCAACAATGGCAAAACCCCTGGCATCGTCTACGGTGCTGGCAAGGCCCCCCAGAACATCGAGCTGGACCACAATGCGCTGTACCACGCCATGCGCAAAGAAGCCTTCCATTCTTCCGTTCTCGAAATGGAATTGAACGGCAAGGTTGAAAAGGTTTTGCTGCGCGACTACCAGGCTCACCCCTTCAAGCCCCTGGTCCTGCATGTCGACTTCCAACGCATCGACGCCACCACCAAGATCCACAAGAAGGTGCCTCTGCACTTCGTCAATGAAGCCGAGTCTCCTGCAGTCAAGCTGGACAAGTGCATCATCAACCACGTGGCATCCGAAGTGGAAATCGAGTGCCTGGCTGAACAGCTGCCCGAGTTCCTGACCGTTGACCTGAGCAACGTGACCAAGGGCCAGTCGATCCACGTGGATGACCTGAAGCTCGACAGCCACATCAAGGTGCTGACTCACGGCCGCAAGAACCCGGTGATCGCCACTGTGGTTGAGCCCGTGGAAGAAGTCATTGCTGCACCTCAAGCCGCTGCCGAACCCGCCAAGGGCAAGAAGGGCAAGAAGTAATCCTGCCCCACTCGGCCAGCCTCATGGCTTCGAGTCAAGCCCCGCTTTGGCGGGGCTTTTCCTTTTCAGGATCCCCCACCGATAATTGCCACCCATCATGATTCGACTGTTTGTTGGTTTGGGCAACCCCGGCCCAGAATACGAAGACACCCGCCATAACGCCGGGTTCTGGTGGATCGACACCCTCGCACACAAGCTGGGTGTGACGCTGTTGCCTGATCGCAGCTATTACGGTTTGGTGGCCCGAGCCAACACCGAACAGGGGCCCGTCTGGTTACTGCAACCGCAGACATACATGAATCTGTCGGGCAAGTCTGTGGCCGCACTCGCCAAGTTTTTCAAAATCAACCCCGATGAAATTCTGGTGGCCCACGATGAGCTGGATTTACCCGCCGGGCAGGTGAAGCTGAAAAAAGGCGGGGGACACGGCGGCCACAATGGTCTGCGCGACATCCACGCTCAGCTTGGCACGCCTGACTATTGGCGACTGCGCTTGGGCATTGGACACCCAGGCCTGAAACACGAAGTAGCCGCGTATGTACTGCGCAAGCCACCCCAGTCTGAACGAGAGCAAATTTTCAAGTGCATTGACCAAGCCAAGGACGCCTTGCCAGCCCTGCTAGGTGGCGACATGAACAAAGCCACCATGGTCATCCACGCTCAGCCTCAACGCCCCAAACCGCCTCGCAAGCCACCGCAGACACCAGAATCGAACGGCAACACAGAGGCCACATCGTGAACCGGCACCCTGTTCGCTCTGTCCAACTGACCCTCGCGGCTAGTGCACTGATGTGTTTGGTGCAAGCACAGGCGTCACCTGCCTCGGGCACTGAGCAAGCCTTTCAATGCACCAACAGCCATGGTCAGATCACGTATCAACAAATGCCATGCTCGGTCAACGCCGCCAAGGTGATCCAGGTTGATGCTTCCGACCGTCGAACCGAGGCACAACATCGCCAAGCTGGGGCGGCCCTTGGGCAACAAACCCAACTGGCACAAAAGATGTCCGACCACCGCCAGCGAATGGAACGCCAAGCTGCCAGCAACACCCGCGAGGCGCGGGCACTCACTGTTCAAGCGAAGCCAACACCCCAGCCCAAGTTGACAACCACCTCTTCAAAGAGCAACCTCATCTCGCGCAAACGAGATTTCAGAGCTGTCTACAAACCACCTAAAAAGGCTCGAAAGAGCTGACAGGTCAGGTGGGTTGGCGAGCAAGTTGCTGCAGATTGAGATACTTCGACATCAACTGGTCTTTGGACTCGATGCGATCCGGATTGACCGGAATGCACTCGACAGGGCAGACCTGAACGCATTGCGGTTCATCAAAGTGCCCGACGCACTCGGTGCACTTGTTGGGATCAATCACATAGATCGTGTCACCCATGGAGATCGCCTGATTCGGGCACTCGGGCTCACACACATCGCAATTGATGCACTCTTCGGTGATCATCAGGGCCATGACTCAAGCCTTCGATTGCGCAACACGAGATTGCAAGCGCGCCAGCACGCTGGGTGCCACGAATTTGGACACATCGCCCCCCAGCATGGCGATCTCGCGCACAAAGGTCCCGGACACAAACTGGTATTGATCCGATGGGGTCAGAAAAACGGTTTCCACATCGGGCATCAACTGCCGATTCATGCCCGCCATTTGAAACTCGTACTCAAAGTCACTGACGGCACGCAAACCGCGCACCACAACGTGACATCCTCGCTGCACAACGAAATCGCGTAACAGCCCCGAAAAACACACCACCTCGACATTGGGCAGGTCTTGTGCCAATTCTTTCGCAATGGCCAACCGCTCTTCCAAGTCGAACATCGTCTTCTTGTGATGTCCGGCCGCCACCGCGATGATCAAGCGCCCGAACAGGCGGCTGGCCCTGCGCATCAAATCAACGTGCCCGAGGGTCATCGGGTCAAAGGTTCCAGGGTAGATCGCCAACCGCGAAGCAGATTGAGACATGGATCACAAGTCAGGATGAAATCGGCTACCAGTGTAGCCCCGCCCTCACGCGGTTGAGACCGTGCCTGGCTCATCCACACGCTGAAAAAGGTGAAAGTACACCGCCCCAGCCTTGCTGTGACGCACTAACTTCAGCCCTTCCGTCGACACCTGATCAAAAGGCCGTGGCGCTTCCAGATAAACCCAGCCGCCGTTCAGCACGCTTGAGCAGGCCGCCCCTAGGGCTTGATCGAATACATCCGCGTCAAAAGGCGGATCGAGAAAGACCAGATCAAACTGACGCCCTTCCCTCATCCAGCTCAACGCATCGCCCGAGACAAGCCGCACGACATCGGCGGCTTTCAGTTTATCCACCACACTTCTCAAACCCTTGAGCAGGGCCGGATCGCGTTCGACCAAGGTCACAGATTG
This sequence comes from Burkholderiales bacterium, assembly GCA_028864885.1. GTDB lineage: Bacteria > Pseudomonadota > Gammaproteobacteria > Burkholderiales > Burkholderiaceae_C > Aquabacterium. Next base: position 18,464 of record JAGWLR010000042.1, read on the forward strand.
TGCGCCGCGAGAAGCCGCCTCCAGGCCGAGGGCGCCGCTCCCCGCAAAGGCATCCAGCACGGTCCACCCGGTCAAATCTTGCCCCAACCAGTTGAACAAGGTTTCACGCACGCGACTGGGGGTAGGCCGCAGCCCAGCGGCTACCGGAACCGGTAAGGGCGTCCGCTTCCACTGCCCGCCCAGAATGCGAACTTCCTGGTCTGCATGACGCGCCACTCTTTGCGCTGCGGCGACACCGGCTGGGGGGGGTGCCGACGCGGCAGGTGTGCGACGTCTTGGGGAGCGGGTTTCTCGCATGGCAGATCGGTACAAATGATGGTCTGGCTAGATTGTAAAAATGCCCGGGGCCTACAATGGCGGGATGTTCAGTTTCATCAAGAAAAAGCTCGGGTGGGGACAAAGCCAAGCCGAGTCTGCTCAGCCACAGGTAAGCTCTGAGGTCACAGAGGCCATAGCGCCTCCACCGCCGCCATCCCTCACTCAGCCGGCCAGCGAAACTCCGACATCGGCACCCGCACCGGCACTCGCACCTGCCCCGGTGATCGAGCGTCGCACTTGGCTAGACAAGCTTCGCCACGGTCTGCGCAAGACCGGGTCGAGTATCGCCCAGGTGTTCACCGGAACACAAATCGACGATGCGCTCTATGAGGAGCTGGAGGCTGCTCTGCTGATGGCCGATGCAGGTGTCGCCGCCACAGAGTTTCTTCTGCAGGATTTGAAAAAGCGCGTGAAGGAAGCCAAGGCCACAGCTCCTGAACAGGTCAAGGAACTCTTGGTGGATGCTATCACCGAGTTGTTGTCTCCGTTAGAGCAGGCTCTCGAAGTGGGACATCACACGCCCACGGTGATCATGGTGGCAGGTGTCAACGGTGCAGGCAAAACCACCACCATTGGCAAGCTGACCCGACACCTTGCCGATGCCGGGCAACGGGTGCTGCTGGCTGCGGCCGACACCTTCCGCGCCGCCGCGCGCGAGCAACTGCTGGTCTGGGCAGATCGCAATCGCGTCGACATCGTGAGCCAGGAAGGCGGCGACCCCGCGGCCGTGACCTTTGATGCGGTTCAGGCAGGCCGTGCACGCGGCTGTGACGTGGTCATTGCCGATACCGCAGGACGCTTGGCGACGCAGTTGCACCTGATGGACGAGCTGCGCAAGATCAAGCGAGTGATTGGCAAGGCCATGGAGGGCGCGCCGCACGAAGTCGTGCTCGTGGTTGACGGCAACACCGGCCAAAACGCCTTGGCTCAGGTCAAGGCCTTCGATGAGGCCTTGGGGTTGACGGGCCTGGTGGTGACCAAGCTCGATGGCACGGCCAAAGGCGGGGTGCTGGCCGCCATCGCCCTGTGGTCAGCTCAGCGACACAAGCAGGTGCCGGTTTATTTCATCGGCGTGGGCGAAAAGCTCGAAGACTTGCAGACCTTTCAGGCCCGCGAATTTGCCCATGCCTTGCTGAGCTGAACTCTCAGCGCCCGCCGTGTGCCTCCAAGGGCACGGGAGAGGAATCCAGCTCATCGAACCACGTCGATGGTGGCGGGTCCTTGCGTTCATCCATCATCAACTCAGGTGGATCGACCCAGTCATCCAGATTGAAGTCCACCTGAGCCGTGGCCTCTCTAGGAGGCATGGCGTAGGGCACCACCACCTTCTGCGGCCCTTTCGGCGCTGATGCCGCCGCGGCAGCACTGTTGACTGCAGCCAAAGGGGTGGAGCGAACCACGGTGGGCTTGGCTGGAGCCTGCATCGATGCCACGACCGAGGCAGCCTCGGCGCTGCGTCGCGCGGCGTCAGAATCCAGTTGTTTGGAATGGGTCACGGTGCTGACCGCTGCCCCCAAGACAGCCTCACGTGCAATGGCGGGCCCGGGAAGCGCGCCCTCCACCCACACATGCACGGGAATGTGCGCAGCGGTCAGGACACGATCCATCCGGCTGTGCCGGCGAAGCGTGCGTTCTTTCTCGCGAGATACAGGTTGGCGCACCTCAACCACCGCAATGACCTGAGAGGCTGCATCACACACAACCAAATCGGCGCACAAGGAGCCAGCCCGTCGCAGCCACTCCGAGTAAGAGTTGCGCGTGGGAACCTTGACGAAACGAGCCAACGGAACTTGCGCCAGGATGATGTGCTCAGGCAAGGCCTTTCGCAGCACCAGGTAGGCGTCTCGCTCGGCAGCGGTCAGAACCCGAGTGGCCATGGGCTCCCAGGATGCCAGCGTGTCCAAAGCCTCTTCATGCGAGCGATGTTTGCCGCGGGATTTTTTCCCACTATTGGCAAGGGCCTGCTGACGGAACCACCATGCAGCACCCAGACCCAAAGATCCAAAAATGCTGGCCACCATCAGGGGCCAAGTTGCGATCACGTCCATGGTTGCGCCTTCCTTACCAGCCAAAACCCCGGATGCGAAGACACATCCAGCTGCTTCGTGGTCTTTCGGCGTCAATCACGGAAGATGTAGTTCCTGAGACCAAGAACTACATTCGTCACAAAAACTAACAAGTCAAGCAAGCCATGGACAGGATCAACGTCCCATCCCGGGCAGCCCCTTCATGCCCCCCATGCGTTTCATCATCTTGAAAAGGCCGCCACCTTTCATTTTTTTCATCATGGTGCGCATTTGATCAAATTGGTTCAGCAGTCGATTGACCTCTTGAACCTGAACGCCGGCACCTGCGGCAATCCGGCGTTTACGGCTGGCTTTGATGAGATCGGGCTTCTTGCGCTCGAGCGGGGTCATCGAACGGATGATGCCCTCCATGCGGCGCATGTCGCGCTCAGCACGATCCATGTCGGCCTGCCCTGCCTTCGATGCCAGTTCGGTGGGCAATTTGTCAATCAAGCCTGACAGCCCGCCCATCTTTTTCATCTGGCTGATTTGGGACAGAAAGTCTTCCAGATCAAAGTCTTCGCCCGCTTTGACCTTATCGGCCAGCTTCTGCGCCGCAACAATGTCGACGCCCTTTTGCACTTCCTCGACCAGGGCGACGATGTCACCCATCCCCAGAACGCGACCGGCATGGCGTTCGGCATCGAACACCTCCAGGCCATCGATCTTTTCAGAGACCCCGGCAAACTTGATGGGCACGCCGGTGACCTGACGAACGGACAAGGCGGCGCCACCGCGAGAATCGCCATCCATCTTGGTCAAGACGATGCCCGTCAAAGGCAAGGCTTCTTTGAACGCCTTGGCCGTGTTGACGGCGTCCTGCCCTTGCATCGCATCCACCACAAACAGGGTTTCAACGGGATTCAATTGCGCATGCAGGTCGCGAATCTCGGCCATCAAGGCTTCGTCAATCGCCAGACGACCTGCCGTGTCGACCAAAAGCACGTCGAAGTAATGCTTGCGGGCATGATCCAAGGCTGCAGCAGCGATGTCACGCGGTTTTTGGTCGGGCGCCGAAGGAAACCATTCCGCACCCGCTTGGGCCGTCACGGTTTTCAACTGCTCAATGGCCGCAGGGCGATAAACGTCGGCTGAAACCGTCAGAACCTTTTTTTTGCGCTTTTCAATCAGATGCTTGGCCAGCTTGGCTGTGGTCGTGGTTTTACCAGCGCCCTGCAAGCCAGCCATCAAGATGATGGCTGGCGGTTGAGTCGCGAGGTCCAGATCTGCCACGCCTTCACCCATGGTCGCAGCCAGCTCTTTTTGAACAATGCTGACCAGAACCTGACCGGGTGTCAGAGAGGCCACCACCTCCTGTCCCAAGGCTTTGTCTTTGACGCGAGCGATGAAATCGCGAACAACTGGCAAGGCCACATCGGCCTCAAGCAAGGCCATGCGAACCTCACGCAGCATGTCCTGCACGTTGGTCTCGGTGATCCGAGCCTGTCCGCGCATGGTTTTGACCAGTCGACTGAGGCGTTCTGTGAGGTTGGATGCCATGAAATGGAGTGTGCTGTTGGAGTGTTGCCGCGGCAAAGTGGTGTGATCCTGCTCAGCCCGAGCGAGACCACTTTAAACTGTCAGGATGATTTTATCGCCCAGCACCCCCAGCTTTTGGCCCAGCATCGTTGCTGTGGCGGCCTATTTGCTGGCCGCCGTGATTCCGCCCAAGCTTGTCTACGATGATTCGATCTCGAAATACCGTGCCGATCGAGGAATTTGGGTGGCGCTTTTGCTCGGCTGGATCGGACAATTGACGTCGATTCTGGTCGACGCACTCTCCATTGGTCAAACAAACGATGGGGCCCGATTTGGTTTTGCGCCAGCACTGTCCGTCACCATCTGGCTGGTGCTGGGTGTCTACGCGCTCGAAAGCCCCAAATTGCGCTTACCCCACATCCGCCGCACACTGGCCATTTTTGCGGCTTGCACCGTAGCGTTGGCATGGTTCTTCCCCGGCCAACCGCATCTCTTGGAAGGGGCCCATTGGGCGCCGCTTCACTGGCTGACTGGTTTTGCTTCCTACGGCTTGTTTGGCGCAGCCCTCTTGCATGCGGCCATATTGAATCAGGCCGAGCGCCAAATGCGCAGCAAGTCAGCCACATCCGATTCGCTGACGCTGTCGGGGCCGGTTCAAGCGTTTGGCATGCCTTTGCTTCAACTCGAATCACTGACCTTCAGATTCGTCTGGGCGGGGTTTGTCATGTTGTCGCTGACGCTTGTGTTGGGCGCCTTGTTCACACCGAGCTGGCGCTGGGATCACAAGACTGTGTTTTCTATCCTGTCTTGGCTGGTATTCGCCACCTTGCTGATCGGGCGGGCTCGGTTTGGCTGGCGGGGACGAACAGCCACGCGATGGCTGATTGCAGGCTCGGTCTTGCTGCTACTGGCGTACGTAGGCTCGCGCTTCGTGCTGGAAGTTCTGCTGCATCGCAACCCGACCGACTGAACCGCCATGCTCAAATTCCTTTTGCTGGCTCTGCTCCTGGTGTGGCTGTTCTACTCCCCCGCCCTGCGTCGGCATGGTGGCAGATCATCCCCTGATTCACGCACGACCGCCAAGCGCCCCCTTTCTTCGCAGCGAGACGGCGAAACCATGATGGTTGCCTGTGACCATTGCGGCATTCACGTGCCTGAAGACGAGGCTTTGAAGGCCGTGATAGGTGATCGCACCTGCCACTACTGCTGTGAGGCCCATCGGCGAGCCGGCCCAAGTCGTGCGCGCACTTAAGGACCATGCCCACCTCTTCGCCCCCATCACCACCTGATCCTCGAGCCTGGCCGACGACCACCGGGTCATGGTTTGGCGGGCCCGCTGGCACCGATGCGGCATGGCCTGAAGACGAGGCCAGTGGCGTAACGGGCACCCACGGCCGATGGGACGAAACACCGCCCCGCGCTGGGGGGGGACTCAACTCCGCCGCAGCGGACACGATCAGCACGTTTTTCAGGATCTACCGCGCCTTTCTGACGGCCCGTGCGGCCTTGGGACTGACGCTGATGGCCGTGGTGATGGGCGCCGTCATCTTTGGTACCCGCCCCTCCGACTGGACCCTGGCGGTGTGCCTCGTCTATTGCGCTGCCACCCTGATCTGGTGGGGTGTGCCTTCACAGCGCCAGCCAGGCCCACAGGACAAGCACACACTCGGCACACGCCAAACCCTGGCCACGGTCGGGGTGGATCTGCTGGCCTTTTCATTTCTGCACCTGCTGGCTGGCACCAGTTTCAACTCCCAGGCACTGATGATTTTGCCGGTGCTGATGGCGGCAGTCTTGATGCGCCGGATCTTGGCGCTGGGTGTGGCTGCCACTGCCACACTCAACCTGTTGGCTGCTGCGTGGCTGCAGTACAACCAAGGGGAAGGCATTCCCACCAGCATGCTGACACAAGCTGGCCTGACTGGCTTCGGCTTGTTCGCACTGGCCATCTTGGCCAGTGAATTGTCCGGCCGATTGGCTCGCGAAGAGCGGAGCGCCCGTGGCAGCCTGGAGCTGGCCCGACAACAGGCGCAACTCAATCGACTGGTGATTGAGCAGATGAGCGAAGGGGTCCTGGTGGTGGACCGTGTTGGACGAGTTCGGTCAGCCAACCCAGCCGCCAGACGCCTTCTGGCCGCACAAGGGCAAACCGCCAAGGCCCCCTTCCAACTGCGTGGAGTTCCCGCCTGGCAGCCCATCGTTCGCGCCATTGAACGAGCCGTAGTCAACCCCCTCCTGGCCGAAGACGGCATCGTCGCCGAACTGCACTTCGATGACGACTTGCAACGGGCGCTGCGCCTGCGAATCCGTTTCACAAAGGGGCAGGATCAAGCGGGAGGGGAAGACATCTGTGTCATGTTCATCGAGGATGTCCGCACTCTCCAGGCGCGACTGAGACAAGACAAATTGGCCGCAATGGGTCGCATGTCTGCTGGCATTGCCCACGAGATCCGCAACCCGCTGGCTGCCATCTCTCAGGCCAATGCGCTCCTGGCAGAAGACCTGCAATCGCCCGCGCAACTGAAGCTGACGCAAATGGTCAGCGACAACGTCACCCGCCTCAAGCACATCGTCGACGACATCCTGACCGTGGCCCCAGGCGTGCGCCCCCCCGCACCCGTCATCGATGCGCTCGACACGGTCGATGCCATCTGTCAGGAATGGGCTGCCACCCACGGCATCCAGATCCAGATGCATGCGCGCGACCCGGGTTTGCTTCAACTCGATTTGAGTGGCGCCAAGGCTTCACCCAGTTACCCCCACATCCTGATTCGGTTCGAACCCGAACACTTGCAACGCATTTTGGTCAACCTCCTGGACAATGCGTTACGCTACAACAGCGGTGCACCCGGAGCACTGATCGTGGCACTCCATTGGACCCCCCACGTCCATCCACACGGCTTACTGATGTTGTCGGTGCTGAACGACGGCGCCCCCATCACCGCAGAAACCGAGCGCTCTTTGTTTGAGCCGTTTTTTTCCACCAGCAGCCGAGGCACCGGCCTGGGCTTGTATATTTGCCGAGAGCTTTGCGAGCGTCACGGGGCCCACATTGATTATCGTCAGCACCCCCTCGGGGTCCGACATCGCAACGAGTTCTTTGTCACCCTTCCCGTCGAACCACCGACTTCCCTCGCCTCGCCAACATGACCACACCCGCATCCCATCGCTTGCTCGTCGTGGATGACGAGCCCGATTTGCGGACCTTGTATGAGCTGACCCTGCTGCGTGAGGGGTACACCGTTGACACCGCGGGCTCCGTGGCCGACGCCTGGCAGCACCTGTCCAGTCAGAGCTACAGCGCGGTCATCACCGACATGCGATTGCCAGATGGCACCGGCCTGGATTTGCTCAAGCGAATCGAAGCAGCCGGTCGCATCGAGCGCTCGATTGTCATCACCGCCTATGGCTCGGCAGAAAATGCCGTGACCGCACTGAAGGCTGGTGCATACGACTACTTGACCAAGCCGGTTGATCTCAAGCAGTTCAGATCTGTCGTGCTTTCGGCGATTTCAGGCGGCGCCACCAGCGACAAGTCCTCGCCGAACCCCACGGCCGCTGACCGAAAGCCCCCGCTCTCAGTGCCATCTGATCGCTCCCGAGTCCATCCGGCTTCTGGCGCCATGGCACGGCTGACAGGATCGAGTCCGGCCATAGAGCAGGTCCGCGCATTGATCAACAAAGTGGCTCGCAGCATGGCCCCGGTGCTGCTATGGGGTGAATCTGGAACAGGCAAAGAACTCGTCGCTCGCGCCATCCACGACGTCAGCAGCCGCAGTTCGGCCCCCTTCATTGCAGTGAATTGCGGTGCCATCCCTGAACATCTGCTTGAGGCAGAGTTCTTCGGCTATCGAAAAGGCGCGTTCACGGGCGCAACAGAAGACCGCGAGGGGTTCTTCCAAGCAGCGCAAGGCGGCACGTTGTTTCTGGATGAAATCGGCGACCTGCCGCTGTCCATGCAGTCCAAGTTGCTGCGTGCGATCCAGGAACGGGCGATCCGTCCCGTCGGCGCCACGCAAGAAACGCCAGTCGATGTTCGCCTCGTCAGTGCCACGCACAAAGATCTGGCCCAAGAGGTTCAAAACGCCCAGTTCAGACAAGATCTTTACTACCGGCTCAACGTCATCCAAATCACCCTGCCCCCATTGCGGGAGCGGTTGGCAGATTTGCCCACGCTGTGTCGCACTATCTTGAGCAAGATCCGCCAGGAATCGAACTTGGGCAGTGACCCCGTACTCAGTGCTTCAGCCGTGGATGCCTTGGCCCAATATCAATTCCCGGGCAACATCCGCGAGCTGGAAAACATGCTGCAACGCGCTGTCGCATTGAGCAACGATGCCGAAATCGACGCGGTAGATCTGGGGCTTCAGCCCCCAGCGGCAATTGCCCCAATTGCCCCCACCGCCCCATCGGCCCCAACCCTCACCGCTGAACAGCCCGCCACAAGCAAGGACCAAGATCTGCCGCAGGATCTGGCCGGACACTTAGACAGCATTGAGCGAAACATTCTGGTCCAGGCGCTGGAAAAGCATCGGCTCAATCGCACGGCAGCGGGTGCCGCACTGGGCTTGTCTCTCCGGCAAATGCGCTACCGGATGGCTCGACTGGGGGTGAGGGTCACCGATCACGGCCTGGTTCTGGGCGAACGATTCGATCCCGAGCAAGATGTTGACTGACCCCACCTGGCAGGATGGCTGGTTGAATCTGGCCCGCCCCGTTCCCTCCCCCAACTTTGGGCCTAGGCCTACGCGGATGCCCATCGAAATGGTGGTGATCCATTCGATCAGCCTGCCCCCGGGGCGCTATGGCGGCAATGAGGTCGAATTGCTGTTCACCAATCAACTCGACTGGTCAGCTCACCCCTACTTCGAAACCATTCGCGGCGCAGAAGTCTCCGCCCATTTTTATATTCGCCGCGACGGTGAGCTGGTCCAGTTCGTGTCGGCCAACGATCGAGCCTGGCACGCCGGCCAATCGACGTGGCAGGGACGCGACAACTGCAATGACTACTCGATTGGCATTGAATTGGAAGGGTTGGAAGACTTTGCTTTCGAGCCTCAGCAATACGCCACCTTGGCGAGCCTGATCCAGGCCATTCAGCAGGCGTACCCTATCACCACGGTCGTGGGCCACGAACACATCGCACCTGGCAGGAAAAAAGATCCGGGTAGCGCGTTCGATTGGGGGCACCTCAAGACCGTGCTTGCGGCCGATGCGCATCTGATTCCCGCACTGCCACCAAGGGCTTGAACCGCGTCAAGAACTTCGGATTGCCCTGGCCATCCCGACTTCTCCCATGGGCAGTTTCCCTCAAATGCATCCAAGTGCAACCAAGCGCTGAAATTTAGCGTTATAGTCACCTCCGGACACTACAGGTAGTGCTTAAAAGCTAAGCAAACCCCAGATATAGTGTTCGAAAGCTACCAACCCGAATACCCAATCGGGCCCGAACGAGGGCTATGCAGCACGTCGCAGGCCCTCTGCTATGAGAGGAACAAACATGCAATCGACAACGACCAGCACCACGTCGCCCATCGCGTCAGCCGTCCCAGGCGCCGTGGCCTCTGAAACCACTCCGGCACGCCAATCTGCGTTCTCGTCTTACCAGATCATCCGACGCAATGGTGCAGTCGTTGCCTTTGAACCCAACAAGATTGCCGTGGCCTTGATGAAGGCCTTCCTGGCGGTACATGGCACACAAGGTGCAGCTTCTGCCAGCGTGCGTGAAACCGTTGATGCGTTGACCGAAACCGTGGTCCGCGCGCTGGTGCGCTCTCGTCCTGGCGGCGGCACCTTCCACATCGAAGACGTGCAAGACCAGGTTGAATTGGGCCTGATGCGCAGCGGCCACCATGAAGTCGCCCGCGCCTATGTTCTGTACCGTGAACGCCGTTCTCAAGAGCGCGCCAAACAAGCCGAGACCCAGCAGGCTGCAGCGCTGCCCACCATGCACGTCATGGACCGTGGCCAGCGCGTGCCGCTGGATCTGGATCGCCTGAAGGCTTTGATCGAATCCGCCTGCGAAGGCCTGGGCGCTGACGTGCAAGCCGCCCCCATCATCGCTGAGACCCTGCGTAATCTGTACGACGGTGTGTCCATCGACGAGGTCTACAAGGCCGCCATCCTGGCCTCGCGCACCCGAATCGAACACGACCCTGCCTACACGCGCGCCACCGCCCGCCTGCTGCAACACACCATCCGTCGTGAAATCCTCGGCGAAGAAGTCACGCACGCCGAAATGGCCACGCGCTACGCCGAGTACTTCCCTCTCTTCATCAAGAAGGGCATCGAAGCCGAATTGCTCGACGACAAGATGGGCCAGTTCGACCTGGCTCGCCTGGGTGCTGCCCTGAAGTACGAACGCGATCTGAACTTCGACTACCTGGGCCTGCAAACCCTGTACGACCGCTACTTCCTGCACGTGGATGGCAAGCGCATTGAAATGCCTCAGGCTTT
>JAGWLR010000043.1 GCA_028864885.1 Burkholderiales bacterium
GGGCGGCAGCAGCCTGGCTACCGCTCTGTTCTTGAATTCCTGTCCGTATCGGGCCACTTCTGTCTCTCATGTTCTCGCCCCCTTGATTCTCGGTTCTATCGGAGCGACAACTATCCTGACACAGGGGGCGCGTTCCGCTGCTGACGATCTCGGTTTTGGCGCAAGGCACGCCGTGGTCTTGCAGTGTGGACAGTGCCACGGCTTCGGTGTGCAACAGGTCGTGCCAGCGCTCGCCAAAAGGTGTGCCGCGTGGCGGGGTGAACTTCACCAGCACGGCGCTGCCATCTTCGGTGTGCGCCAAGAATTTGGGCTGCTCTCCCCCGGCTGAGGAGCCTGCAGGCAGGGTTTGGGCGACGTCTTGGCTGGCTTGATCCAGCGCAGCTAACTTGTCAGCCAGTTTGCTCGGCAGAATCGGCCCGACTGGCCGTTGCGTAGGTTCACCCAGAATCAATGCCCCGGGTGCATCGGGTGTGTGAAGGGCCGCAAACAGAATAGATTCCAGGCCCCATCGATCCGGGTCTGGTTCCAAACCGTTGCTCAGTAATTGTTGAGCGATCAATCGTCCTAAAAAGCCTTGAGCGCGTAAGGGTGTCAAGATCCACGGCAAGGCTTTTGGGGTGACCCAGGTTTGTCGCCCAATGCGTAAATGCAGGGTTTGATTGGCTAGCAGGCTCAAGCGGCCTACCTCGCTCATCAGTCCGGTCTCGTCGACCCAGAAGACGGGCTGTTGCGCAGATTGCCCGCGTATATTGGCACCCATACCATATAGGCGTGAACGGCCTTGCCCCAGGCTGAGCACCTGGCTTTGTAATTCTTGCAGCAGGCGCGACACCGTGGCTTGGCTTTTGCCCGTTGCGGCCTGCAAGTCGGCTGACGATGCCAAGCCTCGGGCATTCAGCGCGCCCAAGATGGTGAGCAAATCACGGTTGTTCAGGTCGGACGTAGCCATTTCTGAGATGCCATAGCGATGTTTCGGCTAGTGTTTTTGAATAGAAAATGAATAGAAAGTTTATTGTTATTTGAGGTTGCGTACAAGTCCGCTCCTGGGCGCGAGCGAAAAAAAGCCCGCCAGGTTTCCCGGGCGGGCTTTTGTGTTGAGTGAGCGCGAAGCCCACCCATCGATTGTTCAGGCTCAGGCCTTCACGCTGTTGGCAGTCTCAACGTACTCTTCAATCTGGTTGAAGTTCATGTACTTGTAGATGTTGTCGGCATCCTTGGCGACCACGCCCACTTCAGCCATGTATTCGGCTGGCGTTGGCAGCTTGCCCAGCTTGGAAGCGACGGCTGTCAGCTCGGCCGAGCCCAGGAACACGTTGGTGTTCTTGCCCAAACGGTTGGGGAAGTTACGGGTCGAGGTGGAGATACAGGTCGAGCCTTCCTTGATCTGAGCTTGGTTACCCATGCACAGCGAGCAGCCAGGCATTTCGGTGCGGGCACCGGCTTGGCCGAAGGTGTTGTAGTAGCCCTCCTTGGTCAGCTCGGAGGCATCCATCTTGGTTGGAGGGGCCACCCACAGGCGCACAGGGATGTCCTTCTTGCCTTCCAGAACCTTACCGGCGGCACGGAAGTGGCCGATGTTGGTCATGCAAGAACCAATGAAGGCTTCGTCGATCTTGGTGCCGGCCACTTCAGACAGGAACTTGGCGTCGTCCGGATCGTTCGGGCAGCAGACGATGGGTTCCTTGATGTCGTTCAGGTCGATCTCGATCACGGCAGCGTATTCAGCGTCCTTGTCGGCTTCCAACAGGTTGGGGTTGGCCAGCCAGGCTTCCTGGGCTTCGATACGACGTTGCAGGGTGCGTGCGTCTTGGTAGCCGTCAGCGATCATGTTCTTCATCAGAACGATGTTCGACTTCAGGTACTCGATCACGGGTTCCTTGTTCAGCTTGATGGTGCAACCCGCAGCGGAACGCTCAGCCGAAGCGTCAGACAGTTCGAACGCTTGCTCAACCTTCAAGTCTGGCAGACCTTCGATTTCCAGGATGCGGCCCGAGAAGATGTTCTTCTTGCCAGCCTTGGCCACGGTCAGCAGACCAGCCTTGATGGCGTACAGAGGGATGGCATGCACCAGGTCACGCAGGGTGACGCCAGGCTGCATCTTGCCTTTGAAGCGAACCAGCACGGACTCAGGCATGTCCAGAGGCATCACGCCGGTGGCAGCGCCGAAGGCGACCAGGCCGGAACCAGCGGGGAAGGAGATGCCGATGGGGAAGCGGGTGTGCGAGTCGCCGCCGGTGCCGACGGTGTCGGGCAACAGCAGACGGTTCAGCCAGGAGTGGATCACGCCGTCACCAGGACGCAGGGCCACGCCGCCGCGGTTGGAGATGAAGGCGGGCAATTCGCGGTGCATCTTCACGTCCACGGGCTTCGGATAAGCCGCGGTGTGGCAGAACGATTGCATCACCAGATCAGCCGAGAAGCCCAGGCAAGCCAGATCCTTCAGCTCGTCGCGGGTCATCGGGCCGGTGGTGTCTTGCGAACCCACGGTAGTCATCTTGGGCTCGCAGTAGGTGCCAGGACGCACGCCTTGACCTTCGGGCAGGCCCACAGCGCGGCCGACCATCTTCTGGGCCAAGGTGAAGCCCTTGCCGGTGTCCTTCGGCGCAACAGGCAGGCGGAACAGGGTCGAGGCGGGCAGGCCCAGGAACTCACGCGCCTTGCCGGTCAGCGAACGACCGATGATCAAGTTGATACGGCCACCCGCGCGGACTTCGTCCAGCAGCACTTGCGACTTCAGTTGGAACTCGGCAGCCACGGCGCCGTTTTTCTCGATCTTGCCGTCGTACGGGAAGATGTCGATCACGTCACCCATTTCAAACTTGGACACGTCCACTTCGATGGGCAGGGAGCCGGAGTCTTCTTGCGTGTTGAAGAAGATGGGGGCGATCTTGCCACCCAGGGTCACGCCGCCGAAGCGCTTGTTGGGCACGAAGGGGATGTCTTCGCCAGTGGCCCAGATCACGCTGTTGGTAGCCGACTTACGCGAAGAGCCGGTACCGACCACGTCGCCCACGTAAGCAACCAGGTTGCCCTTTTTCTTCAGGTCTTCGATGAACTGCATCGGGCCGCGCTTGCCGTCTTCTTCGGGCTTGAAAGCCGCGTCAGGACGGGTGTTCTTGAGCATCGCCAGGTAGTGCATGGGGATGTCAGGACGGCTCCAGGCGTCAGGAGCGGGCGACAGATCGTCGGTGTTGGTTTCGCCAGGCACCTTGAACACGGTCACGGTGATCTTCTTGGCGACTTCAGGACGGCTGGTGAACCACTCAGCATCGGCCCAGGACTGCATCACGGCCTTGGCGTTGGCGTTGCCGGCCTTGCACAGTTCAGCGACGTCGTGGAACGCGTCGAACATCAGCAGAGTTTTCTTCAGGGCTTCAGCAGCCACGGTGCCGACTTCGGCATCAGCCAGCAGATCGATCAGGGGCTTGACGTTGTAGCCACCCACCATGGTGCCCAGCAATTCAGTAGCCTTGGCCTTGGAAATCAAGCCGACCTTGATGTCGCCGTGAGCCACAGCCGACAGGAAGGAGGCTTTGACCTTGGCTGCATCGTCCACGCCAGGAGGCACGCGATGGGTCAGCAGATCCATCAGGAAAGCATCTTCGCCAGCGGGCGGGTTCTTGATCAGTTCGATCAGATCAGCGACTTGCTGAGCGTTCAGGGGCAGGGGAGGGATACCCAGCGCGGCGCGCTCGGCAGCATGTTGGCGATAGGCTTGCAGCATGTGTTGTTACCTTGAGGTCAAGAGCAAGGGACGGTTCAAACGGAATGACCGCCATCGGCAGAAATACGAAAGACCGCTATTTTCGCCTAGCTCTGCGGGGAAATCCCACTGTTTTTGAGAAAAGACTTCAATGGTTGCCGGGTCTTCGTCTGGATTGACCGACAGCGCGCCCGTTTTCGGGGCGATTGACGAGCGGGGCCACCATATCGTGCAATTTCCAAGCCAGGCAAAGTGTCGGGACGAAAAAAAACCGCGGGGGTGCCGCGGTTTTGGTGAGGGGGAGGTCTGTTTACTGCTGGGCCGGGATGTCCGAGAACATCGAAGCGGTGGGGTGGGTCTTTTCGGCTTCCACTGCTTCACGTTGCGCCGCGCTCACACAGCCGTCAACGATCCGATGCCCCGATTTCTGGTCCATCACCATTGACTTGTCCAGAATTTGGATCAGCAAGGCCACTTTCTTGACATCTTCCAGGCGGACAGCGCCGGTGGATGACAGCACTGGTTTCATCGTCCAGTGCTGCTTGGCATATGCCAGCTTCACGTAGCCAGGATTTTCGGTGTCGCGAGACACTGAAATGCTCCGACCCATTTCACACTGATATGGGCCGTACAGGACACGTTCAGCGGCTGCCTTCTGTTCATCTGACGCCGGGGCCTGGATGTCGGCCTTGGATTTGCTGGCGGCAGCGGCAGGGGCCACAAAGGTGCCTGCAATCATGCCCATCAGCAGACCGACGGCGATCGATGCGGACTTCGTGGGACGGTTCAGTTGGAAAGATGCGCTCATCGCTGATCCTGAAGTGATTGAATGGAAGAGTCCTCAACCACGCCGCATGGCGCGTTTTGAGGGAGTCTGGGCGACAAATCTTGCCATCGTTTGCACCATTCGAAATGACAAACAGGCGGCGTTTTCCCCCCTGTTGCCGGGGATCGGTCACAAAAGATCAAAGCGTACGATCAGAACGCGTCCCCTGGCACACGCACCCAACCTTCCATCAGGATGCGGGCGCTGCGGCTCATGATGGCCTTGGTGACGGTCCACTGGCCATTCACCTGCTTAGCCTGTGCGCCCACACGCAGCGTGCCCGATGGGTGCCCGAAACGCACGGCTTCACGCTCACCGCCGCCGGCGGCTTGATTGACCAAGGTGCCGGGAATGGCTGCTGCCGTCCCGATGGCCACTGCAGCTGTGCCCATCATGGCGTGATGGAGTTTGCCCA
This sequence comes from Burkholderiales bacterium, assembly GCA_028864885.1. Taxonomy (GTDB): domain Bacteria; phylum Pseudomonadota; class Gammaproteobacteria; order Burkholderiales; family Burkholderiaceae_C; genus Aquabacterium. Next base: position 4,945 of record JAGWLR010000043.1, read on the forward strand.
TCGACAGGGCGCGCACCAGCAGATCGATTTCGCCGGCGTCGATCGTTTTGCCACTGGACGCTTTGTAGGTGGAGGGCGGGGCCACGAAGGCGATCTTGGGGGTGTGCTGCCGGGTAGCGGCTTCTTCTGGGGTCTTGATCAGGCCCATGCGCAGGGCGCCGGCCACGCGAATCGCCTCGAACCGTTTGAGCGCCTCGGGGTCGGCGTTAATCTGTTCGCGCAACTCCGTGCCGGTGTAGCCGATGTCCTTGGCATTCACGAACACGGTTGGGATGCCGGCGGTGATCATCGTGGCCTTGAGGGTGCCCCCTTTGGCAACGGACTCGGGCACTTCAAGGTCATCGACCAGATTACCCGTGGGGAACATCGAGCCACCATCCTCGCTGTCATCAGATGGGTCCATGAACTCCAGCACGATTTCCGCGGCGGGAAAGGTCACTCCATCGAGCTCGAAATCACCGGTCTCCTGCACCTGACCATTGGTCACGGGCACATGGGCGATGATGGTCTTCTGGATGTTGGCTTGCCACACCCGGACCACGGCGGTGCCGTTTTGCGGAATGCGCGACGGGTCAACCAGGCCTGCGTGGATGGCGAAGGTGCCAGCCGCCGTGGACAGGTTGCCGCAGTTGCCCGACCAGTCCACGAAGGGCTTGTCGATCGAGACCTGGCCGTAGAGGTAGTCCACATCGTGATCGGGTTGGCTCGACTTGGACAAGATCACGCATTTCGACGTGGACGAGGTCGCGCCCCCCATGCCGTCGATGTGGGCACCATACGGATCTGGGCTGCCGATGATGCGCATGAACAGCTTGTCACGGGCTTCGCCGGGTTGCTGGCAACTGGCTGGTAGGTCTTGCAGGCGGAAGAACACGCCCTTGCTGGTACCGCCACGGATGTAAGTGGCGGGGATCTTGATTTGAGGTGCGAAGGCCATGATCAAGCTGCCTTGTTAGCTGCAAGAAAATCTTGTGCGAAACGCTGCAGCACGCCACCAGCTTCGTACACCGACACTTCTTCGGCGGTGTCCAGGCGGCTGGTCACGGTCACGCGCTCGGTCTGACCATTCTTGCGGTGGATCACCAGGGTCACGTCGGCGCGCGGCTTCAGGTCGCCTTCGACGTCGAAGGTTTCGGTGCCGTCCAGACCCAGGGTCAGGCGGGTGGTGCCCGGCTTGAACTCCAGGGGCAGCACGCCCATGCCGATCAGGTTGGTGCGGTGGATGCGCTCGAAGCCTTCTGCCACAACCGTTTCCACACCGGCCAGACGCACGCCCTTCGCGGCCCAGTCACGCGACGAACCCTGGCCGTAGTCGGCGCCGGCGATGATGATCAGCGGCTGACGGCGGTTCAGGTAGGTCTCCATGGCTTCCCACATGCGCATGACCTGGCCTTCGGGCTCCACGCGGGCCCAAGAACCGACCTTGATCGAGCCGTCTTCCTTGCGCACCATTTCGTTTTTCAACGTCGGATTGGCGAAGGTGGCGCGCATGGCGGTCAGGTGGTCACCACGGTGGGTGGCGTAAGAGTTGAAGTCCTCTTCCGGCAGGCCCATCTTGGCCAGGTACTCACCCGCAGCCGAGCTAGCCAGAATGGCGTTCGACGGTGACAGGTGGTCGGTGGTGATGTTGTCCGGCAGGATGGCCAGGGGGCGCATCGCCTTCAAGGTGCGCGGGTTGGCTGCCAGGGCGCCAACGCCTTCCGTGTCCCAGTAAGGCGGGCGACGGATGTAGGTCGACATGGCGCGCCAGTCGTACTGCGGCGAAACCTTCTCGCCCTTGTCGGCCTGGATGGCGAACATGGGCTCGTACACAGCGCGGTACTGCTCCGGCTTCACGGCGGCCTTCACCACGGCGTCGATCTCTTCGTCTGACGGCCAGATGTCCTTCAGGCGGACTTCTTTGCCGTTCACGACAGTCAGCACATCGTTTTCGATGTCAAAACGCACGGTGCCGGCAATGGCATAGGCCACCACCAGCGGGGGCGAAGCCAGGAAGGCTTGCTTGGCGTAGGGGTGGATGCGGCCATCAAAGTTGCGGTTGCCCGAGAGCACGGCGGTGGCGTAGAGGTCGCGGTCGATGATCTCTTGCTGGATCTTGGGGTCGAGCGCGCCCGACATGCCGTTGCAGGTGGTGCAGGCAAACGCCACGATGCCGAAGCCGAGCTTTTCTAGGTCGCCCAGCAAGTTGGCTTCCTTCAGGTACAACTCAACCGCCTTCGAGCCAGGGGCCAGCGAGGACTTCACCCAGGGCTTGCGTGTGAGGCCCAGCTTGTTGGCATTGCGGGCGAGCAGTGCCGCGGCAATGACGTTGCGGGGGTTCGATGTGTTGGTGCACGAGGTGATGGCCGCGATGATCACGGCGCCATCGGGCATGGTGCCTTCTTCGGCCTTGGGCATGGCCCATTGACCGGCGATGCCCTTGGCAGCCAGGTCGGTCGTGGCCACGCGGGCGTGCGGGTTCGATGGGCCGGCCATGTTGCGCACCACGCTCGACAGGTCGAACTCCAGGTTGCGCTCGTACACGGCGTTCTTCAGCGAATCCGACCACAGGCCGGCGGTCTTGGCATAGGTCTCTACCAGCTTGACCTGCTCGGCCGAGCGGCCGGTCAGCGTCAGGTAGTCCAGCGTCTGCTCGTCGATGCTGAACATCGCGGCGGTGGCGCCGTATTCAGGGGCCATGTTCGAGATGGTGGCGCGGTCGCCGATGGTCAGCTTCGAAGCACCTTCGCCGTAGAACTCGAGGTAGGCACCCACCACCTTGTTCTTGCGCAGGAACTCGGTCAGGGCCAGCACCACGTCAGTGGCGGTGATGCCGGGCTGACGTTGGCCGGTCAGCTTCACGCCCACGATTTCAGGCAGACGCATCCACGACGCGCGGCCCAGCATCACGTTCTCGGCTTCCAGACCGCCCACGCCAATGGCGATCACGCCCAACGCGTCGACGTGCGGAGTGTGCGAGTCGGTGCCGACGCAGGTGTCGGGGTAGGCCACACCGTTGTCAGCGTGGATCACCGGCGACATCTTCTCCAGATTGATCTGGTGCATGATGCCGTTGCCAGCAGGGATCACGTCCACGTTGGCGAAGGCCTTCTTCGTCCACTCGATGAAGTGGAAGCGGTCTTCGTTGCGGCGTTCTTCGATGTCGCGGTTCTTCTGGAAGGCCTGCGGGTCGAAGCCGCCGCATTCCACGGCCAGCGAGTGGTCCACGATCAGCTGCACGGGCACCACAGGGTTCACCTTGGCCGGGTCGCCACCTTCTTTTGCGATGGCGTCACGCAGACCAGCCAGGTCGACCAGGGCGGTCTGGCCCAGGATGTCGTGGCAAGCCACACGAGCGGGGAACCAGGGAAAGTCCAGATCGCGCTTGCGCTCGATGATCTGCTTGAGACAGTCGGTGATGATGGCCGGATCAGCCTTGCGCACGATGTTTTCGGCGTGCACACGGGCGGTGTAGGGCAGGGTGGCCCAAGCGCCGGATTGGATGGCTTCGACGGCGGCTTGCGTGTCAAAGTACTCCAGGGTGGTGCCGGGCAGAGGCTTGCGGTATTGACTGTTGATATTGCTCATGGCCTTGGGGCAGAGAAAAGTGAAGGGCGCTGCAAGGTGAAAGGGCGCCATCGGCGCCCTTGTTGCTGAATTACTTGCGATCCTTCAGCGGCACAAAGACTTGATCTTCGGGGCCGACATAGTTGGCCGAGGGGCGAATGATCTTGCCATCGATGCGCTGTTCGATGATGTGGGCCGACCAGCCCGATGTGCGGGCGATGACGAACAGCGGGGTGAACATGTCAGTGGGCACACCCATCATGTGATAGCTCACCGCGCTGAACCAGTCCAGGTTCGGGAACATCTTCTTGATTTCCCACATCACCGATTCCAGTCGCTCGGCGATGTTGTACATCTTCATGTTGTTCTGTTCTTTCGACAGGTCCTCTGCCACCTTCTTGATGACCACGTTGCGGGGGTCGCTCACGGTGTACACAGGGTGACCAAAGCCGATCACGACTTCCTTGCGCTCCACGCGGGCACGGATGTCGGCCTCGGCCTCATCGGGGTTGTCGTAGCGCTTCTGGATCTCGAATGCCACTTCGTTGGCGCCGCCGTGCTTGGGGCCGCGCAGCGCACCGATGCCACCGCACAGAGCAGAGTACATGTCCGAACCGGTGCCGGCCACCACACGCGAGGTGAAGGTCGAGGCGTTGAATTCGTGCTCGGCGTACAGGATCAGGCTGGTGTGCATCGCGCGCACCCAGCTGTCGCGGGGCTTCTCGCCGTGCAGCAGGTGCAGGAAGTGGCCGCCAATGGAGTCGTCATCAGTCTCCACTTCAATGCGCTTGCCGTTGTAGGCGAAGTGGTACCAATACAGCAGCATCGAGCCCAGGCAAGCCATCAGCTTGTCAGCGATGTCGCGAGCGCCGGGGTGATTGTGGTCTTCCTTTTCAGGCTTGACACAACCCAGCACCGACACGCCTGTGCGCATCACGTCCATGGGGTGGGCCGAAGGGGGCAATTGTTCCAGGGCCACCTTCACAGCGGCAGGCAAACCACGCAGGGACTTCAGCTTGGCCTTGTAGCCAGCCAGTTCGGCCACATTGGGCAGCTTGCCGTGCACCAGCAGGTGAGCGATTTCTTCAAATTCGCAAGTGGTGGCGACGTCGAGGATGTCGTAGCCACGATAAGCCAGATCGTTACCGGTACGGCCCACGGTGCACAGGGCAGTGTTGCCAGCCGCAGTGCCAGACAAAGCAACGGACTTTTTGGGCTTGAAACCTGGGGTAGTGGTCTCGGGGGTAGCGCTCATGGGATGCGTCTCCAAAGGTTAGAGCAAGCGGTTGGTATGGGTGGAATTACTTCTTGGACGCGAACAGCGCATCCAGTTTGCCTTCGAAGGCATGGTAGCCAATGCGGTCATACAGCTCTTCACGAGTCTGCATCAAATCAACCACATTCCTTTGATGCCCATCACGGCGAATGGCGGTGTACACCGCTTCCGCCGCCTTGTTCATCGCGCGGAAGGCGCTCAAGGGATACAGCACCATGCCCACGCCGGTGGGCCGCAGATCGTCCACGCTGAACAGGGGGGTCTTGCCAAATTCAGTGATGTTGGCCAGCACAGGCACCTTCACAGCATCGACAAATTTTTTGTAGGTATCCAGGTCATAGGCGGCTTCGGCAAAGATACCGTCAGCGCCGGCTTCCACGCACTGGATGGCGCGGTCGATGGCGGCATCGACACCATGCACTTGGATGGCATCGGTGCGGGCGATCAGGAAGAAGCTGGCATCGGTCTTGGCGTCGGCGGCGGCCTTCACGCGGTCCACCATTTCTTCGGTCGACACGATCTCCTTGCCGGGGCGGTGGCCGCAACGCTTGGCGCCTACTTGATCTTCAAGGTGGCAAGCAGCCGCGCCGGCTTTGATCAGGCTCTTGACCGTGCGCTCGATGTTGAACGCCGAGGGCCCAAAGCCCGTGTCGATGTCGACCAGCAAGGGCAGGTCGCACACATCGGTGATACGGCGGGTGTCAATCAACACATCGTCCATCGTGTTGATGCCCAAATCAGGCAAACCCAGAGAGCCTGCTGCCACCCCACCCCCTGACAGGTAAATGGCTTTGTAGCCTGCGCGCTTGGCCAGCAGGGCGTGGTTGGCGTTGATGGCGCCAATCACTTGCAAGGGGGATTCTTCCTTCAGGGCTTGGCGAAAACGTTCGCCTGGTGTCCTGGATGTCGTTGGGGCCATGTTCCGGTCTCCAGATTGAACAATGCGTTGGGTCCGGATGATTCGTCGCAACGCGCATGCCAGGGTCGGGAGCGGTACGGCAAAGTGCCACCGACAAACGGTAACTGCTTGATTTCAAAAGCCTAATCGAAAAGATTGATTTTGGATAGCGCGGCCGATGTTTCACCTTTGTTTCAATAAATGAAACATAATCATGAAACATTGAAACGGAGTTGAAACGAGCGCATGAAACGAGACGCCACCTTGCCGCCGCAAATCGTGGCCGTAGGTTTTCGCCGTATCAACAAGATGCTGCAAGACCTCGCGCCATCGTTCCATACGCTGGCGGATATCGAAGTGGTGGATGTCGGCTTTGCCAATGCGGTGTCCCGGGTACGCCAGATGGCAGAGCGGCGGCCCATTGATGTCGTCGTCGCAGCTGGGTCCAATGGGGCTTATTTGCGTCAGCACCTGGATACGCCTGTGGTGTTGGTCAAGGTGGGGGGGTTTGATGTCTTGCAAGCGCTGGCGCATGCCAAACGGCTGTCTACGCGCGTGGGCTTGGTCACCTACGAAGGCACCTTGCCTGACTTAGGGCCTTTGGCCCACTTGCTGACGCTGGAGGTCGTGCAGCACACCTATCGCACCGAAGAAGAGGCCCGAATCTGCGTGCACGAGTTGCGGCAGCAGGGCATCGAAGTCGTGGTGGGCTCAGGCGCCGCAGTCGATTGGGCTGACGACCTGGGGATGGTCGGCGTGTTTCTGTATTCCGTTGACGCAGTTCGCGGGGCGCTGGATGACGCGGTGGAGGTCGCGCGCGCATCCCGCATCGAGTGGGCCAAGCGCGAGCGACTCAACACCATCCTGGGGCAGTTGAGCGATGGCGTGATTGCCGTGGATCGCGAAGAGCGAATCCAGACGCTCAACCCCGCCATGGCGGAATGGCTCGGTATCGAGTCGGGGCAATGGATCGGGCGCCAGTTGAGCGAGGTGTGTCCCGAGTTGGGTTTGCTCAACACCCTCAGACTGGCCACCCCCGACCTGGAGCGCATTGAAAAGGTCAAGGGCAAAACGCTGATCGCCAACCGCATGCCCATTGTCGAGCAGGGTTTGTTGACCGGTGCGGTGCTGACCTGTCAGGACCCGATTTCGATTCAACGGGTCGATCGTCACATCCGATCTCGCATCCAGCCCCATCAGGAAGCCTCTCGCTATGAATTGAGTCAGTTGGTGGGACGAAGCGCGGTCATGGCTCAGGTGCGCGATCTGGCTCAAGGCTATGCCCGCAGTCCTTCAACCGTGCTGTTGCTCGGTGAGAGCGGAACCGGTAAAGAGTTGATCGCCCAAGGCATCCACGCGGCCAGCGATCGACGCGACATGCCTTTCGTCGCGGTGAATTGCGCAGCGGTATCCGAGTCCTTGTTGGAAAGCGAACTGTTCGGGTATGAAGAGGGCGCGTTCACTGGGGCTCGTCGAGGCGGCAAGGTGGGGCTGTTCGAAGCGGCGCACAGAGGCACCATCTTTCTCGATGAAATTGGTGACCTGCCGCTGACACTGCAGACTCGGCTCCTGCGGGTGTTGCAAGAGCGAGAGGTCTTGCGTATTGGGGCCACCGAGCCCACCCCCATTCAGGTTCGTGTCATCGCCGCCACCCACTGTGATCTGAAGTCACGCGTCGAGCAGGGGCTGTTCCGCCTCGATCTGTACTACCGCATCAACATCCTGCGCATTGAAGTGCCGCCTTTGCGTGCACGCTTGCAGGACCTGTCGGATCTGGTTGGTTTGCTGTTGGACAAGGCCTGTCGCCTCCATCGGATCCAGCCACATGCGCTTCGTGCCTGGATGGCGGCGCTGATCGAGCAGGGCATGCATTACCCATGGCCAGGCAATGTGCGAGAGCTCGAAAACCTGGTTGAGCGACTGGTGGCCTATGTTGCAGCGCGGGGCGAAGAGGCCCTTGCCGCCGCTTCGCCAACCGATGAACTTCAGCATTTGGCGCCAGAGTTGTTCGCAACCCCACGCGCAGCACATCGGCATACAGGCGGCCACCAGATGCCGGATGCAGAGATGATCCACATCCAGGCGGTGTTGGCCGAGTGTGGAGGCGACAAAGCCCGAGCGTGCCAACGTTTGGGCATGAGCCGGACGACCTTGTGGCGCAAACTCAAAGAAGCCCAAACATCGAGGCCCTGATACCGGGTCAAATGTGCAGGCCGTGATCGTCAAAAAACGCGTGTCGGATCTCTGCCGGTAGGGGTTGGCCCGTCAGCCAGGCACGCTCCAGCACATACCAGTAATGCCGATAGCTGGCTCGATCATGCAAATGTCCCCGATGAGAGATCGGCGCCCAATGCGCTTGTTGTGCGGCCAGCAGGATGTCGACGGCATCGTCCACTTCAGCCGTCACTGGGGCAAAAGCCTCCACGATCACCGGGATCTGATCCGGGTGGATGCTCCACATGCGCGTATAGCCGAGTTCTTTCGAGGCGCGCTCAGCGGCCTTGCTGAGAGCCCGGCGGTCTTTGAACTCGGTGACCACACAGTGAGACGGCACCAAGCTGTGTGCGTGGGCTGCGGCCGAGATCTCCAGCTTGGCGCGCAGCACCAATGGATGAGCGAACTGCCCTGTGGCGGTCATGGCTGACGCCGGGATCGCCCCTCGGTGCTCTGAGACGAAATCCATCAGGCCAAACGACAGAGATTCCAGCCCAGGCAGGGCGGCGATGTCGGCCACTTGCTGCACGGCCTGGTGCGTTTCGATCAAGATGTGCACCGGGACCTTGCGCCCGATGTTGTGCTTCAGTCGCGCTTGTTTGATGCACTCAATGGCGCGTTGAGTCTCTTGGGTGCCGCTGACTTTTGGCACCATCAGATACGCCAGCTTGTGCCCTGCCAGCTTCACCAAAGTGTCCACGTCATCTTCGAATCGAGGGTGGCTTGGTGCGTGCACCCGAGCGCCTACCCGGTTATGAGTGTTGGCGCCACTGGTGAGCAACTCGGCCACCATCAAGGCATGTTCATGCTCGCCACCGACCTGGGCACCGTCTTCCAGATCCAGGGTGACGTCGAAAATGGCGCGCCCTGTTTCTTCTGCTAGCTCGGTTTGCAGGTTCATGCTCTTGAGCATGCGCGATTCTTCGCCCGCATAGTGATCGCAAACCGGCAGGGTGGGGGTGGAGTGTTCAGCGCCAAACAATGCCTGGCGGGGATGGATAGAGGTCAGTGTCGACATGCCTTCATGGTGGCGAAAAAAAAGCCAGCTTGCAACCGCAAGCTGGCTCTTCTGACCGTTTAAGGATCAGATGACGCGAGAAGGCATCACAGCAGGTGCTTCACGCCGTCTTGTTCGCCTTGCAGTTCGGCCAAGGTCTTGTTGATGCACTCTTGCGAGAAGGCATCGATCGGCAGGTCCTTGACGATGGTGTACTTGCCGCCTTCGCAGGTGACGGGGTAGCCGAACATCACGTCCTTAGGAATGCCGTATTCGCCGTTGGAAGGAATACCCATGGTGACCCACTTGCCGTTGGTGCCCAGGGCCCAGTCGCGCATGTGGTCGATGGCAGCGTTGGCAGCCGAAGCAGCAGACGACAGGCCACGAGCGGCGATGATGGCAGCACCACGCTTGCCCACGGTGGGCAGGAACACTTCAGCGTTCCAGACTTGGTCGTTGATGGTGTCCTTGACCGACTTGCCGTTCACGGTGGCGAAGCGGTAGTCAGCGTACATGGTGGGCGAGTGGTTGCCCCACACGGTCAGCTTCTCGATGTCGCCCACGGCGCAGCCGATCTTGGCAGCGATTTGCGAGGCAGCGCGGTTGTGGTCCAGACGCAGCATGGCGGTGAAGTTCTCGCGGGGCAGATCCGGAGCCGACTTCATGGCGATGTAGGCGTTGGTGTTGGCGGGGTTGCCGACGACCAGAACCTTCACGTTGCGCGAAGCCACAGCGTTCAGAGCCTTACCTTGGGCGGTGAAGATCTGGGCGTTGGCAGCCAGCAGGTCAGCGCGCTCCATGCCGGGGCCGCGGGGACGTGCACCCACCAACAGAGCGTAGTCGGTGTCCTTGAAAGCGGTCATGGGGTCAGAGTGAGCCTCGATGCCGGCCAGCAGCGGGAAGGCGCAGTCTTCGAGTTCCATGATCACGCCCTTCAGCGCGTTCTGGGCTTTTTCGTCAGGAATTTCCAGCAATTGCAGGATCACTGGCTGATCCTTGCCCAGCATTTCGCCAGAGGCAATGCGGAACAGCAGGGCGTAGCCGATTTGACCAGCGGCGCCGGTAACGGCAACGCGAACGGGTTTCTTGCTCATGTGGAACTCCGTAAAGGAAGTGATGGAGACGTTGGAATTAGTACAACCCATTAGTGTAGCGCCCTCGCGGGCCGGGTGATAGGTTCGTTGACTATTGGGTGTGGTCTTATGTCTTATATAAGACATTATTCAGGTCTTTCGTGGACGTTGGGCCGGCGTTTGTGGTGCAATCAGCCCCTTGTCTGCATCCGCCAACCGGCTGCTCAAGCGCTGGGTTTCTGTTGTGACGTCACTGCCTCAATCCTCTTCCGTACTGGAAGCGCACCCTGAAGGGGTGGCGCCGGGGGTGGCTGTCTCGTCTCCATCCTTTTCGCCGCTCTACCAGCAGATCAAGACTCTGATCCTCAAAAGTCTTCAGGCCGGAGAGTGGCGTCCTGGCGAAGCCATTCCCAGCGAAATTGACTTGGCTGCCCGTTTCAAGGTCAGTCAGGGAACGGTACGCAAAGCCATTGATGAGTTGGCTGCTGAAAATCTCTTGATGCGACGGCAAGGCAAGGGCACGTTTGTGGCCACGCATGCTGAGGAACGCGTTCAATACAGGTTCCTCAGACTGACGCCCAACCAGTCTGCATCTGGTCAGCCTGAGGTCGCCAAGCGCGTGTTCCTTGACTGCAAGCGCATGCCCGCACCAGCGGATGTGGCTTTGGCTTTGAATCTCCCCGCTGGCGCCACGGTTGTCGAAGTGCGTCGTATCCTTTCCTTCGCTGGGCGCCCCGTCATCCTCGACGACATCTGGTTGCCCGGCCACCTTTTCGAAGGGCTCACCGCTGAGCGTCTCAGTGAATACAAAGGGCCCATGTACGGTTTGTTCGAGTCGGAGTTTGGTGTGCGAATGATCCGAGCGGAAGAAAAGCTGCGGGCTGTGGTTGCCGATGAATCGGTGGCCCCGCTGCTGGGGGTGAAGTCGGGTACTGCGCTGTTGAGCGTCGAGCGCCTCTCTCGAACTTATGGTGACCAACCGGTTGAGCTGCGGCGTGGCTTGTACCGCACGGACGATTACTACTATCGCAACGAATTAAGCTAGACAGGTTTGACAGATTTGCCGCCTGTCAGCAGTTTTGACGATTGTTTGACAGGTGTGCAGATCAGTTGGGCGAGGGATTGCCCTAAAATCCCGGATTCTTCTCTTGACAGATTTTTGACGCTAGGCAGGAGCCTCTAACAACATGGCTGACAACGCGAAAACCCCACGCCCCGTCTACCGGAACATCCACGTGACGGATATCGTCACCTACCGTCTGCCGCCTGCAGGGATCGTCTCGATCCTGCATCGCATCAGCGGTGCCCTGATGTTCCTGTTGATGCCCTTCATCATCTGGATGTTTGATACCTCTGTGTCCTCAGAGATCTCGTACGACACCTTCACCTCGGTCTTCACCGTGGGCTGCGGTGATGGTGCGATGCCAGGGTGGTTTTTCAAGCTTGTCGCTTTGGGCCTGATCTGGGCCTATCTGCATCACTTCTGCGCCGGCATCCGTCACCTCCTGATGGAAGTCTCCCACTCCTACACCAAGCAAGTGGGCAAATCGTCTGCTTTGGCGACCCTGGCAGTGAGCATCGGTCTCACTGTCGTGCTGGGTGCCAAGCTGTTCGGCCTGTTCTGATCATCTCTCCCTAGCAGGAAAGCAAACATGTCTCAAAACTATGGAACCAAGCGCATCGTCACCGGTGCCAGCTATGGTCTGCGCGATTGGTTAGCGCAGCGCATCACGGCCGTGCTGATGGCCCTGTTCACCATCGTGCTGTTGGTACAGGTCATTTTCGGCGAGCCGATGTCCTACTACAAATGGTCTGGCATCTTCGCGCACCAATGGATGAAGACGTTGACCTTCGTGGTCATCATTGCGTTGCTCTACCACGTGTGGGTCGGCATGCGTGACCTCTTCATGGACTACATCAAGCCCGTTGGCATCCGTCTGGCCCTGCATGTATTCACCATCGTCTGGCTCGTGGGTTGCGCCGGCTGGGCCATCCAAGTGCTGTGGAGACTGTAAAAAATGACCGCTACTTCCCTTCCTACCCGCAAGTTTGACGTCGTGATCGTCGGGGCCGGCGGCTCCGGCATGCGCGCGTCGCTGCAACTGTCTCTGGCTGGCCTGAATGTGGCCGTGCTGTCCAAAGTCTTCCCGACTCGCTCGCACACCGTGGCCGCTCAAGGCGGTATCGGGGCCTCGCTGGGCAACATGTCGGAAGACAACTGGCACTACCACTTCTTCGACACCGTCAAGGGTTCCGACTGGCTCGGCGACCAAGACGCCATCGAATTCATGTGCCGTGAAGCACCGAAGGTCGTGTACGAGCTCGAACACTTCGGTATGCCTTTCGACCGCAACGCTGACGGCACCATCTACCAGCGTCCGTTCGGTGGCCACACTGCCAACTACGGTGAAAAGCCTGTGCAACGCGCTTGCGCGGCGGCTGACCGTACCGGCCACGCCCTGCTGCACACCCTGTATCAGCAAAACGTCAAGGCACGCACCCAGTTCTTCGTGGAGTGGATGGCCCTCGACCTGATCCGCGACGCTGAAGGCGACGTGGTTGGCGTGACCGCCCTGGAAATGGAAACCGGCGATGTGCACGTGTTGCACGCCAAGACCGTGTTGTTCGCCACTGGCGGTGCCGGCCGTATTTACCAGGCTTCCACCAACGCCTTCATCAACACCGGTGACGGCTTGGGCATGGCTGCTCGTGCTGGTATCCCGCTGGAAGACATGGAGTTCTGGCAGTTCCACCCCACTGGCGTGGCCGGTGCGGGCGTGCTGCTGACCGAAGGTTGCCGTGGTGAAGGCGCCATCCTGCGTAACAGCAAGGGTGAGCGTTTCATGGAGCGTTACGCGCCCACCTTGAAGGACTTGGCCCCACGTGACTTCGTGTCGCGCTCCATGGACCAGGAAATCAAGGAAGGTCGTGGTTGCGGCCCCAATGGCGACTACGTGCTGCTCGACATGACCCACTTGGGCGCCGAGACCATCATGAAGCGTCTGCCTTCGGTGTTCGAAATTGGCCATAACTTCGCCAACGTCGACATCACCAAGGAACCCATTCCCGTCGTGCCCACCATCCACTATCAGATGGGCGGTATCCCCACCAACGTGCACGGCCAGGTCGTGGTGCCTGGCAACGGCAAGCCCAACGAAATCGTCAACGGTCTGTACGCTGTGGGCGAATGCTCTTGCGTGTCGGTGCACGGCGCCAACCGCCTGGGCACCAACTCGCTGCTCGACCTCGTCGTGTTCGGTCGTGCCGCCGGTAACCACATCGTTGAGTTTGCCAGCAAGACCAAGTCGCACAAACCGTTGCCCAAGGACGCTGCCGACTACACCCTGTCGCGCCTCGCTCGTCTGGACAACCAGAAGAATGGCGAATACTGCCAGGACGTCGCCAACGACATGCGCGCTGCCATGCAAAAGCACGCAGGCGTGTTCCGTACACAAGCTTCCATGGAAGAGGGCGTTCAGAAGATCGCCGCCATCCGTGAGCGCGTCAAGTCGATTGGTTTGAAGGACAACTCCAAGGTCTTCAACACCGCCCGCATCGAAGCGCTGGAAGTCGAAAACCTGATCGAAGCCGCACAAGCCACCATGGTGGCTGCTGCGGCCCGCCCTGAAAGCCGTGGCGCTCACGCCCACAACGACTTCCCCAACCGCGACGACGCCAACTGGATGAAGCACTCACTGTGGTACTCCCAAGGCAGCCGCCTGGATTACAAGCCTGTGAACCTGACTCCGCTGACTGTGGAATCGGTGCCTCCGAAGGTCCGTACCTTCTGATCGCCAGCGACTATTAGGAATTGAACATGAGCCAAAAGCGCACTTTCCAAATCTACCGCTACGATCCCGATAAGGACGCCAAGCCTTACATGCAGACCATCGAGATCGAACTCGACGGTCACGAGCGCATGCTGCTGGATGCCCTGATCAAGCTCAAGGCCGTGGATCCCACGCTCTCGTTCCGCCGCTCCTGCCGCGAAGGCGTGTGTGGTTCGGACGCTATGAACATCAATGGCAAGAACGGTCTGGCCTGTCTGACCAACATGCGTACGCTGCCCGGCACCATTGTGCTGAAGCCGCTGCCGGGTCTGCCTGTGGTCCGCGATCTGATCGTCGACATGACGCAGTTCTTCAAGCAGTACAACTCGATCACCCCGTACCTGATCAACGACGACACGCCCCCCGAAAAGGAGCGTCTGCAGTCGCCCGAAGAGCGCGAAGAGCTTGATGGTCTGTACGAGTGCATCCTGTGCGCCAGCTGCTCGACCAGCTGCCCCAGCTTCTGGTGGAACCCCGACAAGTTCGTGGGTCCAGCCGGTCTGCTGCAGGCGTACCGCTTCATCGCCGACAGCCGCGATCAAGCCACGTCAGCACGTCTGGACAATCTGGAAGACCCATATCGTCTGTTCCGTTGCCACACCATCATGAACTGCGTGGATGTGTGCCCCAAGGGGCTCAACCCCACGAAGGCCATTGGCAAGATCAAGGAACTGATGGTGCGTCGCGCCGTTTGATCTGTGACCGAGACGCATTGCTGATTTGACATGACAACGCCAGACGCTGCCCAAGACTTGATACCCGATGCGGACGAGTTGCGTCGCCTGCGCTGGCGTTGCCGCCGTGGTTTGCTTGAAAACGATCTCTTTGTCGACCGTTTTTTTGAGAGTCACGGAGAGCACTTGACCGTGCCGTTGGTACAAGGCTTGCTTCAATTGATGGACCTGGCAGACAACGATCTGCTGGATTTGCTGCTGGCTCGCAAAGAGCCAGAGGGCGATCTGGCGAATCCGGATGTGCTGCAAGTGTTGTCGATGATGCGGGTTCCCATGGCGCGCGAGGCTGCAGCAGCAATTCGTGCCAAATAAGTTGGCAAGTGCCGACAAAGCCCGATAATGGCGGCTTAGGACTTTTCCTTAGTCACCGATAACTTTTTCTCTCTTCAAGACGACCCCTAGGAGTGCTCATGACCCCGTCCGACGTGAAAGCCACCCTGTCATTCTCTGACGGCAGCCCCAGCATGGATTTGCCCATTTACAAGGGCTCGATTGGCCCGGATGTGATCGACATCCGCAAGCTGTACGCCCAGACTGGCAAATTCACCTACGACCCCGGCTTCTTGTCGACCGCTTCGTGCAACTCCACCATCACCTACATCGACGGTGACAAGGGCGAGCTGCTTTACCGTGGTTACCCCATCGAGCAGTTGGCTACCAACTGCGACTTCCTGGAAACCTGCTATCTGTTGCTGAACGGCGACCTGCCCAACGCGACCGAGAAGACTGAATTCGTGGCCCGTGTGACCAATCACACCATGGTCAATGAGCAGATGCAGTTCTTCCTGCGTGGTTTCCGTCGCGATGCTCACCCGATGGCCGTGATGACCGGTCTGGTCGGCGCCCTGTCGGCGTTCTATCACGACAGCACAGACATCAACAACCCAGAGCACCGCAAAGTGGCTGCGATCCGTCTGATCGCTAAGATGCCCACTCTGGTGGCCATGGCTTACAAGTACTCGATCGGCCAGCCGTTCATCTATCCGAAGAACGATCTGTCGTACACCGAGAACTTCATGCGCATGATGTTCGCGACCCCCTGCGCTGACTACAAAGTCAACGACGTGCTGGTTCGCGCCATGGACCGCATCTTTATCCTGCACGCTGACCACGAGCAAAACGCTTCGACCTCGACCGTGCGCCTGTGCGGTTCGTCTGGCACCAACCCCTTCGCTGCCATCGCCGCAGGCGTGGCCTGCTTGTGGGGTCCTGCTCACGGTGGCGCCAACGAAGCTGCCCTGAACATGCTGGAAGAAATCCAGCGCAAGGGCGGCGTCGAGAAGATCGGTGAGTTCATCGCTGAAGTGAAGGACAAGAACTCCGCCACCAAGCTCATGGGCTTCGGTCACCGCGTTTACAAGAACTACGACCCACGCGCCAAGCTGATGCGTGAAACCTGCCACGAAGTCCTGAACGAACTGGGTCTGCAGAACGATCCGCTGTTCAAGCTGGCCATGGCTCTGGAAAAGATTGCTCTGGAAGACGACTACTTCGTGTCGCGCAAGCTGTACCCGAACGTCGACTTCTACTCCGGCATCGTCCAGCGCGCCATCGGCATTCCTGTGCAGCTGTTCACCGCCATCTTCGCCTTGGCACGTACCGTGGGCTGGATCGCTCAGCTGAACGAAATGATTGGCGACCCCGAGTACAAGATCGGTCGTCCTCGTCAGTTGTTCGTTGGCGCCGAGAAGCGCGACGTCAAGCCCATCGCTCAGCGTTGAGTTTGATGGATGCCGTACCAGTCAGACTGGTGCGGCATCTCAGCATCGAAAGCCGCTCTGTCAAGGGCGGCTTTTTTTGTTGGTTCAGGGTTTCACCAGCCCATTCAACCACTCGGTCAAATCGGCGATCACCGTGGCCTTTTCAGATTCGTGCCAGAGGTCATGACCCAAGCCGGGGTATTGCTTAAGGCTCTTCTTTTCGGACGGGGCTGCGTCATACAGAGCAATGCTGCCGTACAGTGGCGCCACCGTGTCAGACACGCCGTGCATGACCAGCAGAGGCAGAGTCAGTCGCTCGGTTTGCTCTTGCTCTTGCGCGGTGTGAATGGCTGTGGCTTCCTCAGCCACCGTTTTGGCAGGGATGCCCGACTGACTCACCAGTGGATCTTGCATCAAGGCCTGTACCACCTCTGGGTCGTGCGAAAACGCCTTCACATCGACTTGCATCACCGGCACAGACGGAGCAATGGCCGCCAAGGCTTTCATGCCCAAAAGCTTGTACTTGGACTCTTGCGAGGCAAGTGAGGCGCCGCTCAGGGCCAGCCCTTGAACGGCATTGGGAATCATCTCCACAAAACGGGTGGCAATGGTTCCGCCAATGTCGTTACCCAGCAAGAAAACCGGCGTGTCGGGGAATTCTGTTCGGGCCTGACGCACCACCAAAGCCAGATCCACGAGATAGTCGTTGAACTGGTTTACGAGCTGCGGGGGGCCTTCTGAGTATCCGTGGCCTCGCAGATCGGGCGCGAACACGGCAAAACCCTGTTTAGCCAATTGCTGGCCCAGGTCTGCGTAGCGGCCGCCATGGTCTTTGAATCCGTGAACGATGATGAGCACGCCACGGGTCTTATCTGCAGGAATCCAAGCCTGGCGGAACAGGCGGGTGCCATCTTGCCCGTAGAAATAGCGCATCTCGTACCGGACGCCCTCAACCGTGGCCATGACGTCGGGCTCGGCGATGCGTTTGGGCGCATGCGAGCAGGCGCCGAGCGTCAAGACAAGGGCGCTGGACACAAGGATCGAGCACACGCTGCGTGTGAACGAGCGGTTGTTTGCGCTTTGCATGGTGTTCCTTTGAGTTTTGATTTGTTTTTGATGCGCCTGTGGGCCAATTTGGGATGCGGCGCACACGGCCCTCGCCTCCGGTGCGGGCAATACTACCCCGAGCCACTCTATGGCCCCCCCCGAGTGGCGGGTGCAAAACCATGGTGTTATCCCGAGTTCAGGGCCATTTCCCCCCGGACTGAGGTGGCAAATGTGTCGAATGGTTGTGAGCCTGGGCGGGGGAAGCTGGTGAGGATCGGCGCAACAAAACGCCATGCCTTAAAATATTTCTTTTTCCATCGAGCCGCGTTGGGCGCTGTCAAAAGCGTGATCACAAGCGCGGTGACCCCAGGCGAGCATCATGGGACGCACCCTTTACGACAAGATTTGGGACGAACACGTCGTCCACACCGAAGAAGACGGCACCGCCGTTTTGTACATCGATCGCCATCTGGTGCACGAAGTCACCAGCCCGCAGGCGTTTGAGGGGCTGGACATTGCAGGTCGCAAAGTGTGGCGCTTGTCTGCCAACCTGGCGGTGAGCGATCACAATGTGCCCACGACCGATCGCACGGAAGGCATCAAGGACGCAGTATCCAAGCTGCAGGTCGACACCCTCGACAAAAACTGCGATCGCAATGGCATCACGCAGTTCAAGATGGGCGACAAGCGCCAAGGGATCGTGCACGTGATCGGCCCAGAGCAGGGCGCGACGCTGCCCGGCATGACCGTGGTGTGCGGCGACAGCCATACCTCGACCCATGGCGCGTTCGGCGCATTGGCGCATGGCATCGGCACCTCTGAAGTCGAGCACGTGCTGGCCACCCAGACCCTGTTGGCCAAAAAGGCCAAGAACATGCTGGTCAAGGTGGAGGGCACCTTGGCCAAAGGGTGTTCTGCTAAAGACATCGTGTTGGCGATCATCGGCAAGATTGGTACCGCTGGCGGGACTGGCTACACCATTGAATTTGCAGGCAGTGCCATCCGTGCTTTGAGCATGGAAGGCCGCATGACCGTTTGCAACATGGCCATTGAAGCCGGCGCGCGTGCGGGCTTGGTGGCGGTCGATGACACCACCATCAACTATGTGAAGGGTCGTCCTTTCTCACCCTCGGGTGTGGAGTGGGACCAGGCCGTCGCTTATTGGCGCACCTTGCACTCAGATCCCGACGCGCACTTTGATGCCGTGGTTGAACTCAATGCCAACGACATCCGCCCCCAAGTGACCTGGGGCACCTCGCCTGAAATGGTGCTGTCGATCGAAGACCGTGTGCCGGATCCTGACAAGGAAAAGGATCCCATCAAGCGGTCGGCCATGGAACGCGCATTGCAGTACATGGCACTGGAGCCCAACAAGGCGATCAATGACATCCGTGTGGACAAGGTGTTCATTGGCTCGTGTACCAACAGCCGCATCGAAGACATGCGCGAAGCCGCCGCCGTCGTGAAGAAGCTCGGCGGGCGTGTGGCCTCCAACATCAAGCTGGCGCTCGTGGTGCCGGGTTCGGGTCTGGTCAAAGAGCAAGCTGAGCGCGAAGGCCTGGATCAAATCTTCAAAGCGGCTGGCTTCGAGTGGCGCGAGCCCGGTTGTTCGATGTGTCTGGCGATGAACGCTGACCGCCTCGAGCCGGGTGAGCGCTGTGCCTCGACCAGCAACCGCAATTTTGAAGGACGTCAGGGCGCCGGTAGCCGTACTCACCTGGTCAGCCCCGCCATGGCGGCCGCGGCGGCCATGCAGGGCCATTTCGTCGACATTCGTCGCATCGCCTGATCTCAATCGGAACCGACCATGCAAGCATTTCGCATTCACAAGGGCCGGGTGGCCCCGATGGACCGGGAAAATGTCGATACCGACGCCATCATCCCCAAGCAATACCTCAAGTCGATCAAACGGACAGGCTTTGGTCCCAATCTGTTTGATGAGTGGCGTTATCTGGATGCGGGTGAGCCCGGCCAGGATCCCTCGAGCCGCAAGCCTAACCCTGACTTTGTGCTGAATCAGCCGCGTTACCAAGGGGCGTCCATCCTGATCGCCCGCCAGAACTTCGGTTGTGGCTCCAGCCGCGAGCACGCTCCTTGGGCGCTGGACCAATATGGCTTCCGCGCCATCATCGCGCCCAGCTTTGCTGACATCTTCTTCAACAACTGCTTCAAGAACGGCTTGCTGCCGATCGTGCTGAGCGAGTTGCAGGTGGACAACATCTTCAACGAAGTGGCGGCGTTCCCTGGCTACGAGCTGACGATCGATCTGGAGCGGCAGGTGGTGATCAAGCCCGATGGCGCCGAGTTGCCCTTCGACGTGCAACCCTTCCGCAAATATTGTCTGCTCAACGGCTTTGACGACATCGGTCTGACCTTGCGCCATGCCGACAAGATCAAGGCCTATGAAGCCGAGCGCCTGGCCAAGAAGCCTTGGCTGAACAACCGAATTGTTTGAACTCGAGACCGCACATGTCGATGAAGATTGCAGTTTTGCCGGGTGACGGCATTGGCCCGGAAATCGTGACCGAGGCGGTCAAGGTGCTCAAGGCACTGGACTTGTCTTTCGAAATGCAGGAAGCCAAGGTGGGTGGCGCCGCTTACGACGCCCATGGCCACCCGTTGCCTGAGCACACCCTCAAGCTCGCCATGGAGTCCGACGCGGTGCTGTTTGGCTCTGTGGGCGATTGGAAGTACGACAAGCTAGAGCGTGCGCTGCGCCCGGAGCAGGCCATTCTGGGGCTGCGCAAGAACATGGGGCTGTTCGCCAACTTCCGTCCGGCGATCTGTTATCCCCAGTTGACGCACGCCTCCAGCCTGAAGCCCGAGCTGGTGTCTGGCTTGGACATCCTCATCATCCGTGAGTTGACTGGTGACATCTATTTTGGCCAGCCGCGTGGGCGCCGTGAGGCGCCGGATGGCGAGTTCAAGGGCGCGCCCGAGGCTTTTGACACCATGCGCTACAGCAAGCCCGAGATCGAGCGCATTGCGCACGTGGCCTTCCAGGCTGCCCGCAAGCGTGGCAAGAAGGTCACTAGCGTGGACAAGGCCAACGTGCTGGAGACCTTCCAGTTCTGGAAGGATGTGGTCACGGAAGTGCATGCCCAATACCAGGACGTGGAGTTGGAGCACATGTACGTCGACAACGCCGCCATGCAGCTGGTCAAGGCACCCAAGAAGTTCGACGTGGTGTTCACTGGCAACATGTTTGGCGACATCCTGTCTGACGAGGCAGCCATGTTGACGGGCTCGATCGGCATGTTGCCTTCGGCCTCCTTGAACGCCAAGGGGCAGGGCCTGTACGAGCCCAGCCACGGCTCGGCTCCCGATATCGCCGGCAAGGGGGTTGCCAATCCCTTGGCCACCATCCTGTCTGCGGCCATGATGCTGCGTTTCAGCCTGAACCAGGAAGAGGCCGCCAGCCGTATTGAGCGCGCGGTTCAATCCGTGCTGGAGCAAGGCCTGCGTACGGCCGACATCTACAGCGAAGGCACCAAGAAGGTGGGTACCGTTGAAATGGGCGAGGCCGTCGTGGCCGCCCTCAAGGCTCAGGGCTGAGCCCCGGAAGGAAAGTCATCATGTCTACGAAATTGGTTGGTTTGGTTGGCTGGCGCGGCATGGTCGGCTCGGTTCTGATGGACCGCATGCAGGCCGAAGGCGATTTCGCTCTCATTGAGCCGCTGTTTTTCTCGACCTCGAATGCGGGCGGCAAGGCGCCCTCGATGGCGAAGAACGAAACCACGCTGCAAGACGCCTACAACATCGATGCGCTGAAGCGCTGCGAAATCATCATCACAGCCCAAGGTGGCGATTACACGACCGACGTGTATCCCAAGTTGCGTGCTGCGGGTTGGACTGGCCACTGGATCGACGCCGCATCCACGCTGCGCATGAAGGAGGATGCCGTCATCATCCTGGATCCGGTCAACATGCCCGTGATCAAGAACTCGCTGGCCAAGGGCGGCAACACCTGGGTGGGCGGCAACTGCACCGTCAGCTGCATGCTGATGGGCGTGGGGGCGCTGTACAAAGCGGGGCTGGTTGAATGGATGTCGACCCAGACCTACCAGGCTGCTTCGGGGGGCGGTGCCCAGCACATGCGCGAACTGCTGACTCAGTTCGGTACGCTGAACGCCGAGGTCAAGGCCCTGTTGGATGATCCCAAGAGCGCGATTTTGGAGATCGACCGCAAGGTCATCGCCAAGCAGCGTGCCCTGACCGAAGCCGAAACCGCCAATTTTGGCGTGCCGCTGGGCGGCTCGTTGATCCCCTGGATCGACAAGGATCTGGGCAATGGCCAGTCGCGTGAAGAGTGGAAGGGCATGGCCGAAACCAACAAAATCCTGGGCCTGGGTGAGGGCTTCGGTACCGCGGCCATCCCGGTCGACGGCTTCTGCGTTCGCATCGGCGCAATGCGTTGTCACAGTCAGGCATTGACTTTCAAGCTCAAGAAAGACGTTCCACTGTCCGATATCGAGGCCATGATCGCTGCCGACAATCCGTGGGCCAAGGTGGTGCCAAACACACGTGAGGCCACTATCAAGGACCTGACCCCGGTTGCCGTGACCGGTACGCTGACCATTCCGGTTGGTCGTATCCGCAAGCTGGCCATGGGGCCTGAGTATGTCGGCGCGTTCACGATCGGAGATCAGCTGCTGTGGGGCGCCGCCGAACCGCTGCGTCGCATGCTGCGTATCTTGCTGGACGCCTGAGGCGCGTTTTTTCCTGTTGCAGCGGGCGGTTGACGCTGCAACGGTTGGAAACAATCCGGGCCCAGTGAGTGTGTTGTCCGCGGACGACAATACGCGAATCGTTACGCTTTTCAGCAGATGGACTCGGGTTGAGGTGGCGTAAGTTAAGCAAATACTGAGCTTGTCTCCGTATATGCTTGATGTTATTTTGTTTTGTGCTGCGTACCGTCTGCGGGAGCGGGTGCGTCCTCGGGCTTGTCTTGAGGGTGCGCTGCTTGTCGTGTCACACGGCTCCATGACGACTTGGGAGACGCCTTGAAAGATCATTCGATGTCCGCGGGAAAATTTGCCCTCAACCGGGTTGCTGTGGCTGCGGCCTGCACCGTTCTGACTTTGGCGCCTGCTGCGTCGTGGGCTTTGGGCCTAGGAAAGCTCAACGTCCAGTCTGCACTCGGGGAGCCTTTGCAGGCTGAAATCGATGTGTCCAGCCTGAGCACCGAGGAAGGCGCGTCCTTGAAGGTGCGCGTGGCCTCGACCGAGACCTACCGTGCGGCTGGGGTTGATTACAACTCCGTGCTGACGGCCACTCGGATCACCCTCCAACGTCGCAGCGACGGTCGTCCCTACCTGAAAATCACCAGCGACAGGTCTGTTCAAGAACCTTTCGTGGATGTCATTTTGGACCTGACTTGGTCGTCGGGGCGGTTGGTTCGCGAATACACGCTGCTGTTCGATCCACCTTCGACCAAATCGGCTACGACAGTCGCGACTGCACCGGTGATCTCGCCGGTGCCTCCTGCTCCCACGCCTGCCTCCGTGCCAGCGCCGGTGACTGCACCCGCGCCAGCTCCCGCGGTCGTGCCTGAGCCCGCGCCTGCTCCTGCTGTGGCGGCTCCCGCACCTGCTCCGGTGCCTGCCCCTGCCGCTCAAAAGGAAGCTGTGGAAGCCAAGCCGAAGGCCAAAGCCAAGCCTGAGATGAAGTCTGAGAAAAAGGCGGAAAAGGTCGCTGCGCCAGCTTCTGCCCCGTCGCCCGCTCCTGACGCTGCCCCACGTCCTGCACCCGCTCCGCGTACGGCCGCCTCTGAGCAGACCGCCGAAGGTAAATCGGTGAAGGTGCAGCGTGGCGACACGCTCTCCAGGATTGCTGCCCGTAACCTGCCTTCTGGCGTGTCTCTCGACCAGATGCTGGTGGGTCTCTATCGCCACAATCCTCAAGCCTTCTTTGGCAACAACATGAACCGCCTGAAGTCGGGCGTCGTGTTGAACATGCCGACCCCGGAACAGGCTAAGGAGCAGACCACCGAGCAAGCCCGTCAGACCATCCAGGCGCAAAGCGCGGATTTTGCCGCCTATCGCCAGAAGCTGGCTGGTACGGTGGCTCCGACCCTGCCAGAGCAGCCGCAACGGCAGGCCTCGGGCAAAGTACAAGCTGAGGTCCGGGATCAAAAACAAGCTGCTGCCCCCACGCCTGACAAGCTGACGCTCAGCAAGGGCGCTGTGGCTTCGGGCAGTGCGCCTGCGGCAGAAGATCGCATCGCCAAGGCTCGAGCCAAAGAAGAAAGCACTGCCCGCGTTGCCGAGCTGTCCAAGAACATCGAAGAGTTGCGTAAGCTGAAGCAAAAAGCGGATGCTGCCTCTGCGACGGTGAAGACGGCACCGGCACCGGCTCCTGCTCCTGCTCCTGCTCCTGCTCCTGCTCCTGCTCCTGCTCCTGCTCCTGCTCCTGCTCCTGCTCCTGCTCCTGCTCCTGCTCCTGCTCCTGCTCCTGCTCCTGCTCCTGCTCCTGCTCCTGCTCCTGCTCCTGCT
>JAGWLR010000135.1 GCA_028864885.1 Burkholderiales bacterium
GGTGAAGGCACCGATCTTGATGTTCAGGTCACCACCGATGGTCACGCCGTCTTGGCCAGTCACTTGGCTCAGGCTGGCGTCGTCGATGGAAGTCATGGCGGAAGCCGAGAAAGCAACGGCCGACAGGGCCAGGGCAACTGCGGAAAGCTTGAACGATTGCATATTAGCTCCAGAGATATTGGAAAGTTTTTAATACGTACTTGCTTGTCTACACCCCACGATCACTATCTCGATTTCGCGAAACAGTTCACGCTTGGTGCGAGCGAATCTTCGCTGCTTCGCCCCTGATTTGACTGGCCTAACAAGCCAAGTGGTTGGCCCTCAAAACCACCCACATGCTGGGTGATGACAACCCTTAAGGCAATCTCCTAATCAGAGCCTCGCCCCAAGCAATGATCGCCGGCATCACAAAAAAACGGCCCCCACAACGCGACGTCGTGGGGGCCGAGGATTAGCCTAAGCAATCAATGATGAGGGCGCATGCCACTTGGCGAATGGCCAAACCAACGTCGGCATGCCCTGTAAAAGTTGCTTGGATCGGAGAAACCCAACTCAAAGGCTATTTCTGTCGTGCTGAGATGCCCCTGTGCCAAGAGCCTTTCGGCCATTTCCTGGCGAAGCTTGTCCACCAACTCAGCGAAATTGGTGCCCTCTTCGCTCAAACGGCGCTGCAACGTTCGCTCACTGAGACAAAGGACCTCTGCAACGTGCTCGCGACGCGGATCTCCTTTGGCCAGATTTTTGCTCAGTACCTGGCGAACCTTGGCCGTGAAGTGCCCGGTTTGCTCTTGTGCCGATTGGTTGGACATGCGCTCGCAAAGCGCCGCCATGGTGGGATCTGCGGTGGGGATAGGCTGGAGAAGATCCTTCTCATCGAAGACAGCACGGAACGACGAGGCACCAAAAGCCACACGGCATCCGAATGCCTGCTCCCATCGTTGCGGACTGTCAGGCATCGGCGCAGGGTGAAACACCGTTTTGGGAATGAGTTGGCGTCCGGTCAACCATTGAGCGCCTTCGAGCAACATGGTTGCCACAGCGTCATACCGCTGCATTGGCACCGGCAGCTTCCCTGCCAGTGCCGTGATGGTGATGGTGCACAAGCCCCCCTCTCTGCTTACCCCCATGGAGAAGGAGGGCGACAACATGCCCGAGACCCGCGCCAGAGACGTCAATGCCGACAACAAATCGGCGGATGAAATCAAGAGATGCGCCACCAACCCAAATGAATGGAAAGGATGCAAAGGTTTGGTTAACCCAACACTGGTGTCGCCTGTTTCTCGTACGGCCAGAGACCAAACGCGTGAGAACAGATCGCAGATGTAGGCCAAATCGTGGTTTCTTGCCGTCGACAGATCAATCCCCGCGCGAGGCAGCAGATCATCCAGGTCGACGCCTCTCTGGGCCAGCATAGCGCGCACCGCCATAAACCCAGGAACTTTGGACAAAGCAAATGATTTCATGGACCACTGGGAACTAGGTTGGCGTAGAAAAGTTCCACTTCCCGCTCAATGAGCGGGCCGATATTACACGACGGACATCGCCCGATCGGTGCCACCTACCCCAAGCCTGCCTAGGGCAAAAGTGCCTCGATCTGATCCAGCAATTCGGCTGGGCTGAAGGGTTTCACCCAGTAAGCATCTGCGCCGCAGTCACGCGCTTGGTCCACATCGGACACTTCGCCCAATGCGGTCAGCATCATGACCTTGACACCGTCCATGGCGGGATTGGCCTTGATTTGACGGCACACGTCAAATCCCGAAAGATCGCCGGGCATCATGACATCCAGCAAGACCAAATCGGGTTTCAGGCTTTGGGCCTGCTGCAACGCCGATCCACCATCGGCAGCCTCGTTTACCTCAAATTGCCCACAGGCAAGGGTCACGCGAATGAGGTGCCGAATTTCTGCCTGATCTTCGACGACAAGGATTTTGGGGATGTGCATCTGGTCTATTTTAGAAATCACATCACAGCGACGCACGCTGCCCGACCAGAAATCGACTGACACGCAGGGCAATCGCCTCTGCCGACACCGGCGAACGAACCACTTCGGCGCTCGCAGGCAAGCCCCCCTTGCGCATCAACTCACTGTCAGTCAAGTCGGTCAAGGCCAGGACTCGCAAATTGGAGATGGACTCACACCGCTCCAAGGTGCGAAGCATGGCAATCCCGTCCAGGCCCGGCAACTCTAGGTTGGTGATCAGCACATCAGGGGCCTTTTGACCAATCTGAAGCAGCGCCAAATAGCCGGTTTCGGCGGTTCTGAGCTCAACGGCCGGGCCGAACATGGCCAAGGCCGCTGCGCAGTCGTCTTGCCATTTTTGGTCGTCTGCCACCAGCAAGACGTCCAAGGCACGCCCTCGAGGCTCGTCTGGCGACGCAGGGGCATCAGCCGTTTTGCTGGCGGCCAGCAGATCGCGTTTCGAAATGGCCACCTTAGTTGACGAATCCCCCCCCAGACCAGTACTCAATGCGAGAGCCTCTACCGCGTTGTAAGGAATACGCCGATGCCCGCCGGGCGTTCGCGCTGCAGGCAGAATATCGGCTTCAACCCAAAGTTGGATGGTCCGCAAAGACACCCCCAGTCGGGTCGCGGCCTCCCGGGTGGTCAACATGCGGGCAGCTGGCCCCAAAGGGATCACTTGCGACATGATGGGCCTCCTGATAATGAAGCGATGGAGTGGCCGGAACATTGAATTCGATATTTCATTTTTGCGAATTCGGCGTTTTTTGTGTCAACTGAAGGGGCGCTTCCCTTGATACGACCGTGAACAATTGGCGCATTGCCCCCAATCGAGCACCATGAGCAAAGCATTCACCAAAGAATCAGACAACAGCGACGACGAGGACGATCTGGGACTCCCCCCTTTGCCTGCAGGGGGGAAGAACTACATCACCCCCGACGGATACCAGCGCCTGCGCACCGAATTGCTGAACTTGATCGACATCGAACGCCCCAAAATCGTCGACATCGTGTCCTGGGCGGCATCCAACGGAGACCGATCTGAAAACGGCGACTACCTGTATGGCAAAAAGCGACTGCGTGAAATCGATCGTCGGATCCGCTTCTTGACCAAACGGCTCGACATTGCAGAGGTCACGGACCCCTCGCTGCACCATGGTAACGACCAGGTGTTTTTTGGCGCAACCGTGACTTACTGCAATGCCTTGGGCGAGGAAAAAACGATCACGATCAAGGGCATTGATGAAGTAGACAACCTCAAGGGCGAGGTCAGTTGGGTATCCCCGATCGCGCGCGCGCTGCTGCGAGCACGCGAGGGCGACGAAGTTCAGTTGATGACCCCGCGAGGCTTAGATCGCCTGGAAGTGCTCAAGGTCAGCTACCCCGCCAAGCCCACCCGACACTGAAGCGGGGTTCGGCTTGGCAAGCCGCGTTCACGGACAAACGCGCTCGACTTTCAACACCACTGGGCACCGTTTGAGCGTGCGAATCACATCCGACAAGTGTTCGGTATCGCGAACCGAAATGGTCAGGCGCAGCTCGGCCGTTTCACCCAGGCGTTCATTGCCCATCTCAATGTGCGTGATATCAGTTTCTGCGCTGCTGATGCTGGCAGCCACTTGAGCCAACACGCCTTTGCCATTGGCCACCAAGACCGCAAGGACAGTTTCAAATTGACGCGTCGGCTCTTCAGCCCAGGCCACATCAATCCAACGCTCTCGGTCGCGCTCAAACAACCGTTTGCCTACCCCGCAGTTTTGGGTGTGGACCACCAGGCCCTCTCCGCGCCCCAGGTAACCCGCGATCGGGTCACCCGGAACCGGGCAACAACACGGGGCAAGCTGAACGGTTGCCCCTTCTGAGCCATCGATGACCACCGTCCCCTGGGCAGGGGATTCGATGTTGGCGAACCGCCCCAATGTCAGGGTCAAGGCATCGGGACGCTCACCAGATTCGGCCATGAACTGTGCGAGACGCTTGGCCACCATGGTCCCGATTTTTCGCCCCAAGCCAATGTCGATCAGCAGATCGTGCTTGGTGCGGTTGCCACCCCAGCGGGTGAGCGCTTGCCACAAGGTGCCGATGTCGCCCTCACTATCTTCGTCGCCCGGCGGCATGGAAAGGCCCTCCGCTCGAAGCGCCTGACTCAAGAGCTTCTCGCCCAGTTCCAATGACTCCTCAGCCTCCATGTTCTTGAGGTAGTGACGAATCTTGGAGCGAGCACGACCGGTTCGAACAAAGTTCAGCCAAGACGGATTGGGCCGTGCACTCGGCGCGGTGATGATCTCGACCACGTCCCCGCTGCGCAACTCGGTGCGCAAGGCTGCGGCTTCGCCGTTGATCTTGGCCGCAACGCAGCGGTCACCCACATCACTGTGGATGGCGTAGGCAAAGTCCACAGGCGTAGCACCTCTCGGCAGGGCCAGAATCCGCGACTTGGGCGTAAACACATAGACGGACTCGGGAAACAAGTCGATCTTGAGGTGCTCCAGGAATTCTGCCGAATCGCGTGTCTCGTGCTGGATGTCAATCAACGACTGCAACCAGACAGCCGCCTGCTGAGGTGAGGCGTCGGCGCCCGCACCTTCTGCGGTTTTGTACATCCAGTGCGCGGCAATGCCTTTTTCCGCCACCGCGTGCATGGCCTGCGACCGGATCTGAAACTCGACAGCCGTACCCACGGGATTGACCAAGGTCGTGTGGAGCGACTGGTATCCATTGGCCTTGGGAATGGCGATGTAGTCTTTGAAGCGCCCTGGCAATGGCTTGTACAGCTGGTGCAACACGCCCAAGGCCCGGTAGCAATCGAGCAACTCGCGGGAGACGATCCGGAAGCCGAAGATGTCGCTCACCTGAGCAAAGCTGAGGTTCTTTTCGATCATCTTGTGATAAATCGAAAAAATGGTCTTTTCACGCCCGAACACCTCGACCACCATTCCCGCATCAGAAAAGGCCTGCTCGACTTCCTTGCGGATGCGTTCGACCAGATCCCGTCGGTTACCACGGGTGCGTTTGACCGCCTTGGACAAGACCGAGTGTCGCCAAGGGTTGATGTACTGGAAGGAGAGCTCCTGCAGCTCACGATAGGTCTGATTCAGACCCAATCGGTGCGCGATGGGAACATAAATGTCCAAGGTTTCCCGAGCGATGCGGGCCCGCTTCGGCGGCACCATCGCATCCATGGTGCGCATGTTGTGCAGACGATCGGCCAGCTTGATCAGGATGACACGCACATCGCGCGCCATGGCCAACAGCATCTTGCGAAAAGATTCGGCCTGGGACTCTTCCTTGGTGGAGAACTGAAGCTTGTCGAGCTTGGTGAGGCCATCGACGATTTCCGCGGTTGGGGCACCGAACCGCTCGATCAACTCCAGCTTGGTGACGCCGCAGTCTTCCATGGCGTCATGCATGAGCGCCGCCATGATGGCCTGGGCATCCAGCTT
>JAGWLR010000136.1 GCA_028864885.1 Burkholderiales bacterium
CGGCTGCGCAGGGCTTCGAGCGTGGCTTGTGCGCCAGCGTCATCCTCGATCAGAGCGGATTCGGTGATTTCCAGCTCCAGACGCTCCGGCGCCAATCCGGTTTCACGCAACACGTCTTCGACGATATCCACCACCGATGAGCTGCGGAACTGCACCGCCGACAGGTTGACGGCCACTCGCAAATGCGCCGGCCAGGCCACCGCCGCCTTACAGGCCGTGCGAAGCACCCAGGTGCCCAAAGGCACGATCTGGCCCGTCTCCTCCGCCACCGGGATGAACTCGGCCGGGCCAATCAAGCCACGCTCAGAGTGCTGCCACCTCACCAGAGCCTCGAATCCCTTGACCTGGCCCGTCCTCAGATTGATCTGTGGCTGGAAATGCAAGGTGAACTGCTCGCTGGCCAGGGCTTGCCCCAACTCTTGCTGCAATCTGGCGCGTGCGCGGGTCGTCTCCCCCATCTCAGGGCTGAAGAAGCGATGGGTGTTGCGACCGGCTGCCTTGGCCGCATACAAGGCCAGATCCGCACACTGCAGCAGGGCTTGGGGATCCTGTCCGTCCTGCGGCGCCAAGGCCACCCCCACACTGGTGCTCACTTCAACCAGCACGCCATCGAGCTGAATAGGCTCTGAGAGCGACGCCACCAGTCGGGAGGCCAAGGCCTGAGCCTCTTCCCGAGACATATTGAGCAAAGACAGCAGGGCAAACTCGTCGCCGCCCAAGCGCGCCAACAGGTCGCCGTCTCGAACACAAGATTTCAGGCGCTTGGCCACCACCCGGAGCAACTGATCGCCCACGCCGTGTCCCAGGGTGTCATTGATCGTCTTGAAGTTATCCAGATCCAGGAACATCAGGCAGCACGGGCTGCGCTTGCCCGAGCCGTCGGTCGACATCTGTTCGAGCACTGCGCTGAATCGATGCCGGTTGGCGAGCCCCGTGAGCGAGTCGAAGTTGGCCATCAAGGCCAGGTCATCACGCGCCTTACGGGCCTGGGTGATGTCAGACCCCACACCGCGCCAACCTGCCGAGCGCCCCCGTTCGTCGAACAGCGGCTTGGCCGTCAGCGACCACCATCGCACTTCCTGGTTCACCTCAACCGGCAACTCCAGATCCCGGAACGGTTGCCCCATTCGGAGATTCGAGGTGAGGTTGGTCAGCGCTGCCTCGCCGACCGGATCCTCGGGCGGCACCAGGCTGTACAGCAACTCGATGAACGAACGCTGCAACAACAGCCGCGCCGGCAAGCCAAAGGCTTGCGCCAGGCGGGATGACACGTGCCGCAAATGCCCATTGGGCGCGATTTCCCACAACCAGTCGCTGGCGTGCTCTTCAAAATCGCGCAACAACAAATCGACCAGTTGCTTTTGCCGATCCGATTCGGCCTCGGCCCGCAAGCGACTCATGAACAGGCGGGCGCTGTTGATGACGATGCCGGACATCATCACCACATAGATCCCCAACAAGGCCGCCACCAACATGTCACCCGCGTACACGGAGCGCATCAGTCCCCACACGCTGGCCAGAGACAAGACACCCAGATAGGCGCAGGCCGCCAGAAAGTGCGACCCCAACATGAACCCGCCCCCGCACATCATGGCCACGATCATCGTGGACACCATCAGCTCATCCACCCGAGACGAGGTCAGCGGAAACAGCACGATCGGCACCACCGACCACGCCAGCGCAAACAGGCCCACGTGAGCCGCCACGAGCCTGTTGGAACGGCGTGACGCCATGGCCTTGCCCATGTCGCGAATCAGACGCCGCCAACCAAACGCCACCAAACCCAGACTCGATGTCACGATGGCAGCCCAAACCACCAGACCGATGGGGTGCACCTTGCTCCAGAAGATCCACAGGATCGCCACCGTGTTGACGGTGTTGCCCATCAACACCAGAGGCAATTGACTGAGCAGCGCCTGAATCTGCCGCGCACGAAAATGACGTGCCAGCGGGCCGTCTACCTCCTCTGCGGGGGAAACGTCGGCCCAAAGCCGGCGCCAAGCCCCGGCCCAATCTTTAGCAATGTGAAACATCCTTGCTGTCTATGCTGACGATCTCGACCCTCATCCATCGGCATTGCGCCCCCAAACTTGACCTCTCCCAAGGGTTAAACCACAGCCCCCCAGGCACCCCAGGGGCGAATCGGCGCGGGCAATTGGCGTACCATGACGCCCCTGCTGAGAAAAAAAGCCGTTTATGAGTTCCGCCAAGCCCCTCTCCGACGCCGAACAAGCCCTGCGCGACGCCGCCAACGAATATCACCGCCTGCCCACGCGCGGCAAGATTTCGGTCACGCCCACCAAGCCCTTGTCTAACCAGCGAGATTTGTCGCTGGCCTATTCACCGGGTGTAGCCTACCCTTGCCTGGCGATCGAGCAAGACCCGACCCTGGCAGCCGAGTACACCTCGCGCGGCAATCTGGTGGCCGTGGTCACCAACGGCACGGCGGTGCTCGGGCTGGGCGACATCGGCCCCCTGGCCTCCAAGCCGGTGATGGAGGGCAAAGGCTGCCTGTTCAAGAAGTTCGCTGGCGTGGATGTGTTCGACATCGAACTGGCCGAGCGCGATCCGGACAAGCTGGTCGAGATCATTGCCGCGCTAGAACCCACGCTCGGCGGCATCAACCTCGAAGACATCAAGGCGCCAGAGTGCTTCTACATCGAGAAGCAACTCAGCGCCCGCATGAACATCCCCGTCTTCCACGACGACCAGCACGGCACGGCCATCATCTCCAGCGCCGCCCTGCTCAACGGCCTGGAACTGGTGGGTAAAAAGATTGGCGAAGTCAAAATGGCGGTGTCGGGCGCAGGGGCTGCCGCGATTGCCTGCCTCGACTTGATGGTGGGGCTGGGTCTCAAGGGCGAAAACATCTATGTTTGTGACTCCAAGGGCGTGATTCACCACGAGCGCACCGACAAGCTGGACGAGTCCAAACAGCGCTACCAGCAAAAGACTGGCGCACGCACCCTGGCCGATGCGATCGAGGGTGCCGACGTCTTCCTGGGTTGTTCGGCCGCTGGCGTGCTGACTGCCGACATGGTCAAAACCATGGCCGACAAGCCTCTGATTCTGGCCCTGGCCAACCCCGAACCCGAAATCCGTCCGGAAATTGCCAAGGCGGCTCGCCCCGACTGCATCATTGCCACCGGCCGTTCGGACTACCCCAATCAGGTCAACAACGTCCTGTGCTTCCCTTACATCTTCCGTGGTGCCCTAGATTGCGGCGCCACCAAGATCACGGACGCCATGAAGCTGGCCTGCGTGCGCCAGATCGCCGACCTGGCCAAGGCTGAAATTTCCGACGAAGTGGCTGCTGCCTACCCTGGTCGCGAATTGCGCTTCGGACCGGACTACCTGATCCCCACGCCCTTCGATTCACGCCTGATCCTGCGCATTGCGCCCGCCGTGGCAGAAGCTGCAGCCGCCTCTGGCGTCGCGACCCGGCCCATCCAGGACCTGAAGGCCTATCGTGAGTCCCTCCAGCAGTTCGTAACCAACACCGGTCTGTTCATGCGGCCGCTGTTCGAGGGTGCCAAGGCCGCCCCCAAGCGGATCGCTTTTGCGGAAGGCGAAGACGAGCGCGTCCTGCGCGCCGCCCAGATTGCCGTAGACGAAGGCATTGCCCGTCCGATTCTGGTTGGCCGCCCCGATGTCATCGAAACCCGGATCGAGCGCGCTGGCTTGCGCCTGCAACCGGGCGTCAACTGCGAAATCGTCAACCCAGGCAAAGACGATCGCTTCAAGCAGTACTACGAGACCTATCACAAGCTTCGCGCTCGCGACGGCATTTCGCCTGATCTGGCCAAGGTGGTGGTGCGCCGCTCGAACTCCCTGATCGCGACCTTGCTGGTCAAGATGGGTGATGCCGACGGCATGATCTGCGGCGTCATCGGTCGCTACGACTTCCATCTCGAACACGTCCGCGACGTCATTGGCGTGCGCCCGCAAGCACAAGGGCTGGCGGCCCTGAATGCGCTGATCCTGGACAACCACAACCTCTTCATTGCAGACACCTTTGTCAATGAGGATCCCACGGCCGAGCAACTGGCCGACATCGCAGCACTCGCCGTCGAGGAAGTCCAACGCTTCGGTCTGCCCCCTCGCGTCGCCTTCCTCTCGCATTCGATGTTCGGCTCCAGCAACCGCCCGTCGGCGCGCAAGATGCGCCAGGCTCGCGATCTCTTCGTCAAGCGCATGCCGCACATCCCCGCCGATGGCGAGATGCAGGGCGACGCCGCTTTGAGCGAATCGGTCCGCTCCAAGCTGTTGCCAGAATCTACCTTGCAGGGCACAGCCAACATCCTGATCTGCCCGAATCTGGATGCCGCCAACATCCTGTTCAACATCCTGAAAATGACCGGTGGACAAGGCGTGACCGTGGGCCCGATCCTGCTGGGTGCGGCCGCGCCAGTCCACATCCTCACCCCATCTGCCACCGTGCGCCGCATCGTCAACATGACTGCCGTCGCCGTGGCGCACGGGGCCACGTAAGCACGGGCGTTGAACATCCCCCACAAGAGACCAGGGCCCTTCGGGGCCCTTTTTCATTTGGTTACATACACCACAACTCATTCACAAATAAACCCCTGAACCCCTGAATCAAAGGGTGAACCCTCCCCCTTCCCTGGGGGAACGTTGCTCACTTTTAGAGCAAACCCTGTACCTATACTGTGACGAGGTTGGCAACCTGCGTTACCGCACAGACAAATCACGTCAAGCGGTTAATGGGTGGCCAAACCAGTGCTCCCCAAAAAATAAAAAACATATAAATGACTTACGCCCAATCGAAGAGGACGACGGCATGCCCGCATTACCGATCAGCAACAAGGACTCCGCCTGGGGGTTGTGGCGGGCTGGGCTGATCTCAGCCGCCAATGTGGGCCTGAGCCTCAACAGCTCCTGGGTCACGCCTACGCTTGAGAACCTCGCAGTGCGCAAGGGTTACAACGCCCTGCGATTGCAGATGGGCGCGCCAGCCGGGCCCTTTACGCTCAACGCTGACGACGTGGCTTATATCGCCTCGCAAGGTTGGGACGATGCCGCGCCCACCCAAGGCTCGAGTCACACTGGCATCCCCACCAGCTACAGTGATGTCGCGCAGCAGATCGACCACATC
This sequence comes from Burkholderiales bacterium, assembly GCA_028864885.1. Classification (GTDB taxonomy): domain Bacteria; phylum Pseudomonadota; class Gammaproteobacteria; order Burkholderiales; family Burkholderiaceae_C; genus Aquabacterium. Next base: position 5,117 of record JAGWLR010000136.1, read on the forward strand.
CTCGCTTTGGCGAAGCAATGCGGCATGGGCGTCATCCTGGCCGTGACCGATTTTCATCAAGATCGCGGAGGCGCCCTGTGGCAACAGACCTCGCTTCAGGATGCCTTGGTCGGGTTTTGGCGCGCCACCGCACAGCGCTGGCCATCTGAAATCTGCCCCCAGATCATCGGCTTCGATCTGCTGAGCAAACCTTACCCTGACCCTAGCCTGTCGTTTGCCGAGCTCAACGGTCTTGGCGGCAACGCCCCGACGCTCCATAACTGGAGAGCCCTGGCCAATCGCTGTGTGGC
>JAGWLR010000137.1 GCA_028864885.1 Burkholderiales bacterium
CCGGACGCATCGCGTTTTGCGGATTCAATGGCTGGATGGACCTGAGCACGTGGGCAGTCACTCGACACAGAAGCCAGCGCTAGGCACGCTGGCCTCATAAAAACCTTGATTCTGGGTTCGATCTACGTTGGCTCTGACCGGGTCTGCAAAGCGGCAAAACCACACCTTGGGTGATTTTCTCCAGCCATGCAAACGCAGTTGCATCACCATCAATTTGGCGGGCCACCCCGCCGGGCCTTGTCATGTTTGCGCTGCCAGACCTTCTCAAAAGGTAAACTCTGGTCTGGCTTTGCCTTTCTTGCTGCCCATATTGCGCAGGCAATATCAACAAACAATACATTTCATAACGTGGCTCAGCCCATTATAGGTGCGAAAACCGCACTTTCTCGTTCAAAAGTAACCGGGAAATCCCATGCTGTGGCAGCGTCGTCTGCCAAAGCAGAGGCGTTGAACGCCGCCGTTCAGCGTTTGACGATAGACGAGGGCGGGGCGGGGCAGCGGCTGGACAACTTTCTCATCAAGGTTCTCAAGGGGGCGCCCAAGACTTTGGTGTACCGCATCATCCGCAGTGGTGAAGTTCGAGTCAACAAAGGCCGCGCCTCGGCGGACACCCGTCTGGAAATGGGCGACGAGGTTCGGATTCCGCCCTTGCGATTGACCGACAAATCCGAAGCGAAGGCGGCCATTCCGGCGCGCGAATTTCCCATTTTGTTTGAAGACGACTATCTCTTGGCGATCAACAAGCCTGCGGGTGTGGCGGTGCACGGCGGCAGTGGCGTCAGTCATGGCGTGATCGAACAACTGCGGCAGGCACGGCCCCAGGCGAAGTTTCTGGAGTTGGTGCACCGGCTGGACAAAGAAACCTCTGGCATCCTGTTGATCGCCAAAAAAAGAAGTGCGCTGGTGGCGTTGCAGGATTTTTTTCGTCACAGACAAGCGCACAAGACCTATGCGGCCCTGGTCGTGGGCGCCTGGCCAGGGCAGAAAAAGGTCATTGACGTGGCTTTGCACAAATACCTGACCGCTGAAGGCGAGCGGCGCGTCAAGGCGGTTTCTCAGAACGATGACGACGGCCGTCGGTCAATTTCCCTGGTGAAAGTGATGCAACGCTTCGATGGGTTCACATTGTTGGATGTGACCATCAAGACGGGCCGAACCCATCAGATCCGTGTGCACTTGTCGCATGAGGGTCACCCCATCGTCGGGGACGAAAAGTACGGTGATTTCACCTTGAACAAGAATCTGGGTCGAAGCGAAAGCCGCTTTACCCGGATGTTTTTGCATGCGCGGTATCTTCGCTTGCCGCATCCTGTCAGCGGCGAGGACTTGGTGCTGGAAGTCCCCATCCCCCCAGATTGCCAAAGCCTTCTGGACACGCTGAAGCCTACCGACTGAATCTTCATGAGCATGACGCCTGAACCCGATGTTCCTCAACGTCCACGCCAGTTTGATCTGGTCGTGTTCGATTGGGACGGCACCTTGTTTGATTCGACCGCAATCATCGTCGGTGCCATCCAATCTGCATGTGCCGATTTGGGGTTGCCGGTGCCAGACAAGGCTCAAGCGGCCTATGTGATTGGTCTTGGACTACATGACGCTTTGGCACATGTGGCCCCGACGCTGGCGGCTGAGCGGGTGCCTGAACTGGGGCATCGTTATCGGCATCACTATTTTGCGCGCCAGCACGAGTTGAGCCTGTTTGACGGCACGCTGGAATTGTTGGCCGATCTCAAAGCCCGTCAACATTGGCTGGCGGTCGCTACCGGCAAATCCAGGCAAGGCTTGAATGAGGCGCTGACCCACGTGTCGTTGCGCGGGGTGTTTGACGGAACCCGCACTGCGGACGAAACCGCCTCCAAGCCGCATCCCCAGATGTTGCTGGAGTTGATGGAGGAGTTTGGCGTTACGCCTGATCGCACCGTGATGATTGGCGACACCACCCATGACCTGCAATTGGCTCAAAATGCCGGCGCTCACGCGGTCGGGGTGGCTTATGGCGCGCATGATCCCGCGTCTTTTGCCGATTTTTCACCGCGCTATATCGCTCGTTCGATGGCGGACCTGCGTCAGTGGTTGACCGAGCATGCCTGATTCGATCCGGGAGTGGCAGCCGCTGTGCTCATCCTCTGACTTGGAAGAGGCGGGCAAAGCAGTGTTGTTCGATGTCATGGAATTTGGGCAAAGTGTTCAGGCTTTTGCCATTCGCTACGACAATGTGCCTGTGGCTTATGTGAACCGCTGTGCACATGTGCCAACCGCCATGGACTGGCAAGAAGGGCAGTTTTTCGACCAGGACCGGCGATTCATCATCTGTTCCATCCATGGGGCGCTGTATCACCCCCCCAGCGGTGAGTGTGTGGCCGGGCCGTGTGCAGGGGCCAGATTGCTGGCCATCGAATTGAAAGAGCAAGGGGGCCAGGTTTTCTGGCGTCCGACCCAGCGGCTCCAACCTTTGTTTTGACGATCTGAACCGAGACCAAACTGATGAGTGATGTGCAATCGAATGCGGCAGATGTTGCTGCAGCGCAAAATGCCTTGCTGAATGAGTTCGCCCGAGCCTATTTGGCGCAACAGCGCCGAGATCAGCGCTGGCGCTGGATCTGGCGTTTTGTCTGGATCGCAGTGGCGCTCAGTATCATCTGGGCCACTGTCGAAACGGTGCCATCGGCCACAGCTCCCGTCAAACCGCATACTGCCTTGGTCGAGATCCGAGGCGAAATTGCGGCGGATACCGATGCCAGTGCCGACAGCCTGATCACCGCATTACGCAGCGCGTTTGAAGACGAGGGGGCTCGCGCCGTGGTGATCCGCATCAATTCGCCGGGGGGCAGTCCTGTTCAGGCAGGCCTCGTCAACGACGAAATTCGCCGACTGAAAGCCCTGCACAAGAAGAAAGTTTATGCGGTGTGCGAGGAGATGTGTGCCTCTGCGGCCTACTACATCGCCGTTGCAGCCGACCAGATATACGTGGACAAGGCTTCCATGGTCGGCTCAATTGGTGTGTTGATGGACGGCTTTGGCTTCGTCGGCATCATGGACAAGCTCGGTATTGAGCGTCGGCTGATGACCTCAGGCGACAACAAGGGCATGCTCGATCCATTTTCGCCGCGCAACCCCAAGCAAGATAGCTTTGCTCAGGCCATGTTGGACCAGATCCACGAACAGTTCATCCAGGTGGTTCGGCAAGGACGCGGCAAGCGCCTGAAAGAAACGCCAGATACCTTCTCGGGGCTCTTCTGGAACGGTCAGCAAGCGGTTGAGTTAGGCGTTGCTGATGGTTTGGGGAGCCTGGACCAAGTGGCTCGCGATGTCGTTCATGCCGAAGACATTGTCGATTACACCCTGAAGGAAAACCTGGCAGAGCGCCTGGCCAAACGGTTTGGTGCGGCCATGGGGGCCGGCGCGGTTCACGCCATGCGCTCCATGGCCTCGATCCACTGATTCTTCAGCTCGATACCGGGACGTTGTCCAGACCCTCGATCAGCCGAAGTGCGGCCTCGGGGGACAAGGTCAACAACTGGGCAATGTCCGCGATGTCGTCGGGTAGTGCCGCTTGGGCATGTGGATCGTGCCAGCCGTACTGGGTGTGTCGCGCCAAGCGGACCGCCAGCATCACGGTTCGCACTTTCGGGTGTCTCGCGTTGTGATCGTCGGTTGTCTGCCGCAGCAGGTCAGGTAGGCGCCAATGCTGCATCAATGCCTGCCCTAGATCGACCAGATCGATGCCGAGCACCTCGCGCTGGATGTCGGCCGATCGAACTCTGAAATCAAGCTTTTGTCGGGTGGCGATTTCAAGTGCCAACCTGGGTGCGTGGCACCACAGAAGCATTTCTGCAAAATCGTGAAGCATCGCTGCCTCTTGAACGACGACCACGTCTTCGTCTTGACGATGCAAGGCAAAACTCAGGGCGAAATTGGCCGACCGGCGCGCCCGTGTGATCACCTTGATCAGGCCGCTGATGGCGGCGGGAGTGTCCCGAAGCCAAGTCAGGATATCGGCTGTTTTGTCGAACGCATTGAAAAAGGGACCAATCCCCATCATCACGATGGAGCCAACCAGTGTCTCGGGGGGCTCGGCGGATTGCCGGGTGCACATCTTGGCTGCGTGAACCAAGACCTTGAGTGCCATCAGAGGGTCGTTGCCAAAGCTATCGGCCAAGGTGTGGGCATCAACGGTGCCATGCGCCTCTTCAATGGCGCTCAGTTGGGTCAGTTCGGCCACCGACCCGGGCAGAACAGGGATTTCTGCCTCGGCAAATGCTTGCGTCCAAGCGGAGAGGGATGCGAGCGGCGAGTCGATCATGGTCCGTGTAGGCGGCTCCGGTCATGCTCGCTTTATCGGCACAAACCGCGATATGAGAAATCAGGTCTCACCCGCGGTTTGTGCGTTCACGCTGAAAACGTCCACTATTCACGAAAAACACATCAAGTGGACGAATGCGATGCTAGCCGGTAGCTCAATGGCCGCCGAGCAAGGCTTCCTTCAAGTCGGAATCAACCGGCTTCTGACCCAACCAGATCTTGAGCATGGCTTGATAGAAGTCGTCGCCAGGGATTTCAACGCCCTTGGGTTGACCATTGACAGACACGCGCAGGCCAACACCAGGGACGCTGGTCATGTTGATGGTGGTGCCTTCTTTGACCGTGCCGAAGGTCAGCATCAGGTTGCGGAGCTGATCCAGCTTGCCCTGGAACTTCGCAATGTCAGCGTCGGTGTTGTTGGCCTTGAAGCCTTCAACCATCGCTTCAGCGAACTTTTCACCGGTCAGATCGCGCAGCAGCACGATTTGCATGTTCTTGGCACCCGTGGCGCTCAGAGCCTTGCCCTCGGAATGAACCTTGGCGGGCAGATACAGGCCGGCCGCGTAAACGTCGAAGACCAGCTTGACGCGGACACCGGCACCGTTCAAAACCAGAGGCTGCCCCGCAACTTGGATGGTGTCTTCGAACTTGGCGCTTTTGACTTGAACAGCGGCAAAGGCGGGCATGGCAGCCACAGCGGCAGCCAGAACCAGCGAACGTGCAAACGATTTCATTGCTTTCTCCGATAAGTGTGACCCAGCAGGTGTTTTAACGATCTTCCCTGCTTCGAGTTGACGACCATATCGCAAAATCAGGGCAATCCCGAGCGGGTGCCTTTAGGGGGAACCCTTGCACAGATGGGCACAAAGACAACGACTCCCGCGTTTGAGTGTCCCCCGGCGGCCACCCAAATTCCCCCACTCATGGCCACCTCAAACTCCCCCACCTGAGTTGATCGGGGTCAGGGGGTAAACGCTGGCGTAGCTGGCACCTGCG
>JAGWLR010000044.1 GCA_028864885.1 Burkholderiales bacterium
CCCGGTCGCCAATCACATCGGGCTGCCAGATAGGGGGGGTTGCAAAACGCTGCGCCAAAGCTGCATACGTGAACCGCTCAGGCGGCACCAAAGGCAGGTGGCCATCTTGCGCGACCACGGGAGCGTCCTGGGGATCAAACAAATGCGACATAGCCAAGTACCATAACAAAAACCGCCTGGGCTTGCGCGACAGGCGGTTTTGACAGGGTCACACCGACGGTGTGAATCAGGCCAGCTTTTCCTTGATGCGAGCCGACTTGCCGCTGCGCTGACGCAGGTAGTACAACTTGGCACGACGCACATCACCACGACGCTTGACTTCGATCGAAGCAATCAGGGGGCTGTACAGCTGGAAAGTACGCTCGACGCCTTCGCCGCTGGAAATCTTGCGGACGATGAAGCTGGAGTTCAGACCACGGTTGCGCTTGGCAATGACCACGCCTTCATAAGCCTGGACACGCTTGCGGGTACCTTCAACCACGTTCACGCTGACGATCACGGTGTCGCCAGGAGCGAAGGAAGGGATGTTTTTGTTCAGACGAGCGATTTCTTCTTGCTCGAGCTGCTGAATGATGTTGGACATCAAAGGCTCCTTGATGATCATGCCCGCGCCACAGGGGAAATGAAATCGGCCGGGTAGAGGATCAGAAAACCGCAGATTATAGCCCCAAGTCAGACAAAAAGTGTTCGTCTTGTTGAGAAAGTTCGCCACGGGCACGGGCGGCCTCAATCAAATCCGGGCGCCGTTGTGCCGTGATGCGTAACTGCTGCTCGCGACGCCATTGGGCGATGCGCCCGTGATGCCCCGACATCAGCACAGGCGGCACAGCGGCCTCGCTCCCTTCAGGCAAGGTCAAGACCTCTGGACGACTGAAATGAGGGCAATCGAGCAAGCCATCGGAAAAACTGTCTTGCTCATGCGATGCAGCATCATGCAACACGCCCGGCTGCAGCCGAGCCACGGCATCAATCAAGGTCAAGGCAGGCAGTTCGCCGCCAGACAAGACGTAATCACCCATGCTGAGCTCTTCGTCCACATAGGCGTCAATGAAGCGCTGATCCACCCCTTCGTAGCGGCCGCACAAAAGCACTGCCCCCGGGCTGCTTGCCAGGCTTTCGACACGAGATTGCGTCAACGGGCGCCCCGCAGGGCTGAACAGGACCACAGGCAAGCGCTCGCCACCTTGCGCCTGTTGGTCGGCCCGGATGGCCTGCAAGGCTCGAACCAAGGGCTCCACCAACATCACCATGCCCGGGCCACCGCCAAACGGGCGATCATCCACCCGGCGGTAAACGCCTTCGGCAAAATCTCGCAGAGGCCAAAGGCGCAAATCGACGGCTTTGGAATCAAACGCGCGCCGGGTCACCCCGATCGTCTGAAACGGAGCAAACAGCTCCGGAAACAAGGTGATGACGTCAAACCGAACGGCCACGACCCGCGTCCGCTCAGTAATCCAGACCCCAGTCGGCCACGATGCGTCGATCAGCCAGGCTGACTGAATCAATGTAAGCCGACACGAAGGGGATCATGCGTTCGGTGTGGTCTTCGGCCTTGAGACGCAAGACACAGTGCGGGCCGGTATCGAGCAAGTCGAACACGGTGCCCAGGGTTTCGCCTTGACGATTGACCACGGTCAGCCCCATCAGGTCGACCCAGTAGAACTCGTCGTTGTCAGGCGTCGGGAAAGCAGATCGCGAAACGAAAACGCGTGCGCCCTTGAGCATTTCAGCGCTGTTTCGATCCTCGAAGTCGTCAATCGTGGCCACGATCACGTCGCCCTGCTCGCGTGCCTGCTTGACTTTGAGAAGTCGAGGTTGGGTCAGACGAGGCAAAGCAGAAACCGAGGCGCCGGTTGACGCCGGCCTGGAAACCACCGTCCCGGTGATTTCTGCGGGTTGCACGAACCATTTTTTCGTGCAGAAAAGAGCCTGGGGATCAGATGAAAAAGGCAGGACTTTGATCCCGCCCTTGACGCCCCAGGCATCAATGATGCGCCCAACCTCTATCGCATCTTCCGGCCAGACGACACCGTCTGCCAGAACCACAGAGGTGGTCGGTGCGCGATCCGTCATGCCAATCAGGCAGCGGGAGTCTGGGCCTTGGCTTGACGCACCAGACGAAGCACGGTGTCCGACACTTGCGCGCCGTTGTTCACCCAGTAATCGATGCGGTCAAACGCAACACGCAGACCTTCAGCCTTGCCCGAAGCCATCGGGTTGTAGAAACCCACGCGCTCCAGGAAACGGCCGTCGCGGCGAACGCGCGAGTCAGCTGCAACGATGTTGAAGAAAGGGCGCTTCTTAGAGCCACCGCGAGCGAGTCGAATCACGACCATGATGTGTCCTTCAAATGGATTGGCGGCGACCTGATCTAGGAGACACTCGAGACCAGAACACCAAAAAATGACCCGACTTGTTTAGATACGCGCCTTGTGGCCCCACAATGGGTAACCACCGGGCTCAAGCCAGTGAACTGCGGATTATAGTGCGTTCTGTCGAATTTGTGCCAACTCGATGACATGACGCCCTCATACAAGTCCAAAACCCTGGCCGCATGGGCCGCTCTAGTGGGTGGCCCGGTTGGGTTGCATCGCTTTTATTTGTATGGCCTGGGCGATTTCTGGGGCTGGCTGCATGCTGTCCCGACCTTGCTGGGCCTGTGGGGGATCAATCGGGCCCTGAATTACGGCCAAGACGACCAACTGGCATGGCTTCTGATCCCGGTCTTGGGTTGCATGGTCGCTTTCACCATGCTGCACGCGATTCTGTATGGCCTGACGCCCGACGAAAAATGGCACGCCCGATTCAACCCGAACCTGGGCGCGCAGGACACGCCACCTTCCAGCGGCTGGGGTGTGGTGGTTGCCATCGTGCTGTCGCTGATGCTCGGCGCCACTGTGCTGATGGCGACCATCGCCTTCTCTGGCCAACGCTACTTTGAATACCAGGTGCAGGAAGGCTTGAAGATGAGTCAGTGAGGCAGGCATCCACAAAAAAGTCCGCATCGTCGATAATGGCGGATTACCCTAGGCTCTCATCAGCCGTCTCCGTGTTTCCAACTGCTGCCATCCTGCCATGACCCAAGCCAACACGCCCCTCACCTACGACCAAGCCGGAGTCAACTACGACTTGATCGACCCGTTGAAGGTGGCCGCGCAACGTGCAGCGGCCGAGACAGGGTCCAATCTGGCTGCGTATGGCTTCAGTGAAATGTCGGCCTCACGCGGCGAATCAGCCTATGTGGCAGATGTCGGGCCTTTCTACTTGGCGTCAATCGTCGAGTGTCTGGGCACCAAGACGCTGGTAGCCGACGACATGGCCAAACTCACAGGCAAAAGTTATTACGACGGCATTGCTCAGGACACGATCGCCATGGCGGTCAACGACCTGATCACGGTGGGTGCCACCCCCTTGGTCGTGCAAGCCTACTGGGCCGCCGGTGGCTCCGACTGGTTTGGCGACAAAGTTCGCGCCCAAGCGCTGGTGGCGGGCTGGAAAAAAGCCTGCGACGTTTGCCAAGTGGCGTGGGGCGGCGGTGAAACCCCCGCTTTGGCCGGCATCGTGGCCGATGGCCGCGTGGACTTGGCCGCATCCTGCACCGGGATCATCAACCCCAAGACCCGCCTGTCGGTGGGGGACAAGCTGGGAGTAGGCGACGCCATCGTGCTGCTGGCCTCCAGCGGCATTCACGCCAACGGCTTGTCTTTGGCCCGCAAATTGGCCGAGCGTCTGCCTCAAGGCTATCTGACCGACATTGGCAACGGCCAAACCTACGGGGATGCCCTGCTGGCACCTACGGTGCTGTACTCACCCGTGACCGAAGCCCTGGCCAAAGAAGGCATCATTCCGCACTACTGCGCGAATGTGACCGGGCACGGCTGGCGCAAACTGTTGCGGCACCCCAAGGCACTGACTTACCGTATCACCGCCCTGCCTGAAAAGACACCCGTGCTGGCTTTCATGCAACGCGAATGCCAGTTGGATGATCACGAAGCCTATGGCACGTTGAACATGGGCGCAGGTTTTGCGCTGTATGTGGCGGCTGAACACGCCCAACGCGTGGTTGAGGTGTCACAAAGCGTGGGCATTCCCGCGCTGGTTGCCGGGCGCGTCGAAAGCGGCCCCAAACGAGTGATCATCGAACCCCTGAACGTGGTGTACGGCGCAGAAGAATTGCAACTGCGCTAGGACCGAGCTCCGCAGACCTCAACTTCTCCACCAGCCTGCCGATTCCCTGAAAAGGGAATCAGGCAACCCTTCTCTCCTTGCCTGACCGATTACGACAGGATAAACAGGGATGCGATCGGAGCTGCGGACGTTGGCGGGTATCACAGACCGCATCAACGCCTCCGTTGAGAAAACTGCGAAAGTTGCACTGGCGCTTGCTTTGCTGGGCGGCGTGCTGCTCGTCATCGCCGTCTGGAAGCAACCAGGCCAAGGCGTGGCCCTACAGGAAGCGCGCATCGCTGTCGCATCGGCAGTGAGCTTCGCTGCACTTCTCAGTCTGGCCATGCTTCGTCGCTTCGGCGGTCAGGTCGCGTTTGCGTTTTTCAGCCTTTGTTGTTACGTCGGGTCGACAGGCTTGTCGATCTATGCAGGAACAGGTGTTGCCTCTCCTGGGAATGCCGTGACTCTCACGCTTGCGGTGCTGTCCGGGTTCTTGGTCAGCCCTCGCGCAGGACTGCTGACGACATTGACGGCGCTTGCAAGCGTGATTGGCTTGACCTGGGCGCAATCAATGGGCTGGATCAGCGGCCTGAACAGCACGAACATCCCGCCTGCGGCCACCTATCTGGTGTCGTACCTTTGCATGTTCTCGATTGCCGGCTGGACGATCTACCAATTCGGCACGATGTTTCTGCAAGCGATCCATCATCTCGACCGCGCAAGAGTGGCACTGGAAGACAAGGTTCAGCAACTGGAAAAGACCAAGATCGAACTCAAGGACAGTGAACAGCGGTTGACCGCATTGCTGGACACAGCGCCCATGGCGATCTTGATCTTCCATATCGAAGATGGCCGCCTTCACTACGCCAATCAACATGCGATGAAAGAGCATCAGGTTCGTTCACTGATCGAGCTTGAGCGCCTGGCCGTATGCACCCAAGAGCCATTCTCAAGGGCTGATTTGCTGCAGGCCATCGAACAAACCTACCAATTCGGCCCACACGAACGCCAGTGGCGATCTGTCGATCATTCGGGCAAAGAGTTGTGGTGGTCGGTCAGGCTAGATATTTTGCTCCTGGATGGCATTGAATACGTGGCCGCGTTTGGTGAAAACATCACCGACCAAATTACCGTGCACCAGTCCTTGATAGACGAACAGTTTCGCCTGGAAGAAAAGGTCAAGGATCGAACCAAGGAGCTCCTGGAACAACAGCGACAACTCAATGCCATTCTGGATGCCCTACCTGTGGCATTGAGCATCAAAGACCTGCAAGGTCGTTATCGCATGTGCAATCACGTCTTTGAGACTTTGGCCGGCAAACGCCAAGCCGAAGTTCTGGGGCATGAGGACGGTGAGTTGTTCAACTTTCCAATCGCCTATGCGATTGGTCATGACGATGCAGAAGTAATTCAGGTTGGCGTGAGCAAGCGTTCAGAGCAAGACATCCTTACTGCGGAAGGAGAGTTGAAAGACTTTCTCGTGACGAAGGTCCCGTTGCTCGATGACCGTGGGCACGCTCAAGCGCTACTAACCTTGGCCACAGACATTTCTGACATCAAGGCGCTGCAAAGAGAACTGCGCGCGGCGACGAAAGACGCTGAGCGCCTCGCTCAGATCAAGGCCGAGTTTCTGGCAAATATGAGCCATGAAATTCGGACCCCCCTGCATGGCGTACTAGGTCTAGCCCACATTGGCGTCCGTGAGCATGCTCAGGACCCAGACGCGCTCGCTTTGTTCCAGAAAATCACGCGTTCTGGACAGCACCTATTAGGTGTGGTCAATGACATCCTTGATTTCTCCAAGATTGATGCCGGCAAGATGCATATTGAATCCAACTGCATCAACCCACTTCAAATTGCGGAAGAAGCACTGAATATTCTGGCGGAGCGGGCTGCAAGCAAAGGTCTGAAGTTGAGTCTGCAAGCAGGGCCGCTGCCTAACTGGATCAGTGGAGATAACCTTCGGATTCAGCAGATTTTGATCAATCTTTTAAGCAACGGGGTGAAATTCACCGAAAGGGGATACGTCACCCTGTCGGTCGAGCGTCAAGATGACTGGCTCACCTTTTCTGTGACCGACTCTGGCATTGGCATGCCACCTCAGATGCTGTCGAGGGTGTTCAGTCCCTTTGAACAAGCTGACACATCGATCACGCGTCAATTTGGCGGTACCGGTCTCGGCCTGACGATCAGTCGACAGTTGGCGCGACTGATGGGAGGTGACATTGACGTCGTGAGCACGCCTGGCAAGGGATCTACCTTCACGCTCCGCATCCCCAACAAGACCCCGGAGACGCCCCCTGTGACAGCGCTGGTCGCCCGCAAGCACCTCGGACCTCGTCCCCTTACCGGTCTGCGTGTGCTTGCCGTAGATGACGTAGATGTCAATCGAGAAATCCTTCAACATTTGCTCGAGAGCGAAGGCGCTGAGGCTATGACAGCATCAGATGGGTTGGACGCCTTGACTCAGATTCAAAGCCACTCACCCGACTACTTTGACGTGGTCTTGATGGATGTCCAGATGCCCGGAATGGATGGCCTGGCGGCAACGGCTCACATCAAACAACACGCGCCCGCTCTTCCCGTCATCGCATTGACGGCTCACGCTTTAGCAGAAGAACGAGCGCGCTGTCTGGAGGCCGGCATGTGCAGCCATTTGCCAAAACCTGTAGATCCAGAAAAGATGGTGCTGGAAATTCTAGGTAAAGCGGGTCGCTTGGTGGCACATGAGGTCGAACCAACAAGCTCTGAAAGACAAATGAAGACTGGTGAAGACATGACACAGGCGTTGAACACCTTGCACGGAGTCGACTTGAATATGGCTCTTGCACGATGCGGAGGCAAGGTGAACGTCCTGATCAAGCTATTGCACACGTTCTCAAAAAACCAGCAGGGACTGTCAACGCGTATCGAAGCACAACTTGCCAGCGCGCCCGAGGAGGCTCGTCGAACGGCACACGCGCTCAAAGGCACTTCGGCCAACTTGGGTTTTGCAGAAATTTCTCTTCTCGCAGCGGAGTTGGAGGAAGCATGTCAAAAAGGGGTTGATGTCGCCCTCCCGGCACTGCGGATTCTAGAAAAGGCACTCGACGGAACGCTGACGCAACTGAACGAATGGCTGACACAGGCGGACGAGAGCCTCGGGATCGCCTACAATACGGCCTGACGGGCCTCCCCGCATGGAGGCGCGGCCAACCGGGTCAGGTCGGGAACGAAGCAGCCCTAACCGTTTGCCGCCAGTGCCGGGGTTCAGGCTCGTCACCTCATTCTCTCTTTGATGCCCCTGCGTCGCGGCCGGGCCCTTTCCTTGCGCGAAGGTTCGGGGCTCATCCAGTCAGACACGGCGTTCATGGCATCGACACCCACTCCCTCTGCAGCCCCCTCTCAGGTTTCCGCCACGGTCTCCATCGACCTCGGTGATCGCAGCTATGACATCCTGATCGGGCGCGGTCTGCTGACGGATCCGGCTCGATTTGCCGGCCTGCCGAAATCCTCGACCGCCTTGATCGTGACCAACACGACCGTGGGGCCGTTGTACACGGCCCAACTCAAACAGGCGCTGGCAGCGCACCACAAGACGGTGCTGGACGTTGAATTGCCTGACGGCGAGGCCTACAAGGACTGGCCTGCGCTGAATCAGGTCTTCACCAAGCTGCTGGAATCCGCCTGTGATCGCAAGACCGTCCTGTATGCGCTGGGTGGTGGCGTCGTCGGCGACATGACCGGCTTTGCCGCGGCGTGCTACATGCGCGGGGTCCCCTTCGTGCAGGTTCCCACCACCTTGCTGGCGCAGGTGGATTCGAGCGTGGGGGGCAAGACCGCCATCAACCACCCTGCGGGCAAGAACATGATCGGGGCGTTCTACCAGCCTCAGCGGGTGATCTGCGATCTCAACACGCTGTCCACTTTGCCTCAGCGCGAGTTGCTGGCCGGCATCGCCGAAGTGATCAAGTACGGCCCCATTGCAGACGCTGACTTCCTGGCTTGGCTGGAAGCCAACCTGGACGCCCTGCTGGCGCGCGATCTGGATGCCCTCACCCACGCCATCAAGCGATCTTGTGAAATCAAGGCTTGGGTTGTGGGTCAGGACGAGAAGGAATCCGGCCTGCGTGCCATCCTCAACTTTGGCCACACCTTCGGTCATGCCATCGAGGCGGGGCTCGGCTACGGCGAGTGGCTGCACGGCGAAGCGGTCGGATGCGGCATGGTGATGGCGGCTGATCTGTCTGCACGCATGGGCCTCATCTCTGTCCAAGACTTTGAACGCATCAAGCGGCTGGTTGAGCGCGCCGGGTTGCCCACCATCGGCCCGGATCTGGGTGCAGATCGCTACATCGAGTTGATGCAAGTGGACAAAAAGGCAGAAGCGGGTGAGATTCGCTTTGTGCTGATCGGGCCAATGGGACAAGCCACGACACAAGGCGCGCCTGAATCCTTGGTCCGCGAGGTTCTGGCTGCCCATACTCGTTGATCCAAGCAGGACGATCAGACATGTGGTTGGCGCCTTACGCAAGCAATCCTGACAACACGCGTGGCCGGCGCCATCCTGAGCCCCCCGCGCCCACCCGCAGCGAGTTCCAGCGAGATCGCGATCGCATCGTGCACAGCACGGCATTCCGTCGACTGGTCTACAAGACCCAAGTCTTTCTGAATCACGAAGGTGATCTGTTTCGCACTCGGCTCACCCATTCCCTTGAGGTGGCCCAACTGGGGCGCTCGATCGCCCGCTCACTCGGCTTGAACGAGGACCTGGTGGAAGCGATTGCCCTGGCGCACGACCTGGGCCACACCCCGTTCGGACATGCCGGCCAGGACGTACTCAACGACTGCATGAAAGACCACGGCGGATTCGAGCACAACTTGCAATCGCTGCGTGTGGTCGATGAACTGGAAGAGCGGTATCTCGGTTTCAACGGCCTGAACCTGGAATTCGAAACGCGCGAGGGCATCTTGAAACATTGCTCGCGGCGTCACGCGGAATTGCTGGAAAGTGTTGAACCCCACGGGGTTGCTCATCGCTTTCTGAATGGCACGCAGCCAAGCCTGGAAGCACAGTTGTGCAACCTCGCCGACGAAATCGCCTACAACGCGCACGACATCGACGATGGCGTGCGATCGGGCCTGATCACGATGGATCAGCTCGAAGCCGTGCCGTTGTTCGTGCGCTTCAGGGATGAAACCTTGAAAGAATTTCCGCACGCCAAAGGACGGCGCCTGTTGTTCGACACCATCCGGCGGATGCTGTCGCAACAGGTGTATGACGTGATCGACGAAACCCGGGCCCTGCTGTCGCAGCACACACCGACTTCAGCCGATGAGGCGCGCCAATGTCCACCCCTGGTGAGATTCAGCAAAGACATGCGCGAAGCCAGCACCCAGCTCAAGCGCTTTCTGTTCAAAGAGCTGTATCGGCATCCGCAAGTCAATGACACCACGGCGCGCGCAAAAGTGGTCTTGTCCGAACTGTTCGGGGCTTATGTTGCTCAGCCTGACGAATTGCAGGCGGACTTCGCCAAACGAGAAGACCGCCATCGTGCGATTGCCGACTACATTGCCGGCATGACTGACCGCTTTGCGATGCGCGAGCACGAACGCTTGACGGGTCGCCGCACGTTCTGAGCCCTTCACCCCATGGCAACGTTGCGATTAACAATAGCACCAATAGCCTGCAAGCGTTGCTGATCTTCCGTGGATTCCTTGGGATTGATAAAGTTGTTCACGCCGTACTCCATGCCATTGTAGAAATGACCATGGGTGTGCACGATCCGGCGCGGATACTTTGAGGCAAACGTTTCGTCTTTCACGAAAACAGCCACATAATCATTCCAAGCGTCGACCTCCTGATATGACACATAAGATTCAAGTAGCGCTGTGTTGTACTCGCACATGCGAGCCCATTTAGCCAACGCTCTCCCGCTATCAGGGTAGAAGCGCCAACAGTCAACAGGATAGCGATGAAACTGACCGTTAGAGGGAACATTCATGTAGAACAAGCCTTCCGGTTTGAGGACACGAATGATCTCGATAAACAGCAGCCAAAATATCTCAGAGTGCTCAAACACACTTGAGCTAACAAAGAAGTCGACCGAATTATCCTCGAAGGGAAGCTTGTAAGGATTTTGAAGGACCAGATCAACCCCGGGCCCCTCGACAAAGTCGACTCCGATGTACTCGACCCCCTCTGGAGCGACTGATCGAATCGAACCGTTCACATCTTGCGAACCGATTTCCACAATCAGCTTGCCTTTGTGCTCCGAGCCCAAATAGGTCTTGAAGAAAAAGTCTGCATTCTTCATTGCTGTGGTGTGCATGAGGGGATTCCTCCATCCTTAGAATTAAGAAAATGATCAAACCGACCTAATCTGAACAATCAACTCAGTCGTCGTCAGGCAAACAAAAATCAGGTCGCATGACTCGTGCCGCGTTGCGCTCCTTCAAACTTGTTTCCACCTTGGTCAACAGTACACGCATGAAGGCGGCTTTGCCACGATCACACTCCTGCAGCCCGTCGTCCAGATACTGGAATTGATCGACCGAGAATCGGTGCTCGAACCAACCGAGATACCAGAACCAGTCTGCGTAGTAGAGCCACGACTTTTCATTGAGCGCTCGTACGTGGGTGGGATCCTGCCAGGCGGTCGCAGCATGTTCGAACGGCACTTCAACGAGGAACTGCCCACCGGTTTTGAGCAAGGTCAGGCAATTGGTCATCAACTGCGGCAAGTCTGGAACATGCTCCAGCACATTGTTGGCGTAAATCAGTTCGACCGAACCAGGTTCGAGCCAAATGTTGCCCCCCTGCTCGGTATAGGTCTGAACCGGCCACTGCACGGGCTGTCCCAAATCCAGTATCAAATCAGGCTGAGCCCGATCCAGGATGTCGATGTTGAACCAGCCGAGCTTGTAGTCCTTCCCCGAACCGAGGTTGATGCGCTGAGGCTTCCAGGGCTCAGCAGAGCGGCGGGCCTGATGAATCTGGACGTAGCCCGCTGCAAAGGCCAACACATCTGCATAGTCTTCCACCGGGTCAACTGACTCGAAGCGGCTCAATGCGGACTCGGCGGCATCATAGAAAGCGGGAGTGGCAAACTGAGTCGAGAAGAATGGCTCCAAATCCGACTCACGAATCCAGAAAACGCTGTCTTCGAACGCAGCGTGTGGCTTGGCGTGATCTGAACGCTCTGAGACCACCGGAGTGCCCAACGACAAGCAGTGAGTCACACGAGCCTGCTCGAAGCGACTGGAGGCATAGAAATGAGCATTGAAGACACACTTGGCCTGCATGATGAACTGGTCACGCTCAGGTCCGTAAAGGGGTGAATCAAAGGTCACCACTTTGGCACCGGTTGACTCGATGCGCTTGAGCATCTCACTGCGGCGGTCGTTCATGCTGCCGATGAAAAGCACATCGATGGGCCGCTCTGCCAAGGGCACACGATTCACGGGCTTGAGATAAGGTGCATAAAGGAACGGCACAATGGGCACGTCCTCAATGTAGGTTGTGTACGCCGAAACGTTGTCTGCGTCGTAATCCACCACGGCGGAATGAGCCAGCAGCTTGAGATAGTTCTCTGACACCTGCGCCCCTCCCTGCCCCAGTTGCTCCAGGTTGACGAAGATGCAGGTATAGCGTTGGGTCAGTTGGGCATCGAACCCCAGATGTGCACCGAACACGACGTTAACCGCATCATGCCGCAGCCGGTTTTTACTCAGCGAGACCTTCGCTCCCAATCGGCGAAACTGATGCCGAAAGAAGCGCGCTTGGTCGAGAAACCCCAATGCATGCACATAGCCGGAGGGCTGGATGATGCACAGGTTGATATCGGGGATCGTACTCATGCTTGGCTCTCCATAGCAGGCAGGGGCGCCGGATCCAATCCTTGATCCTGGCGTTCAACCATACGCAACATCAATTGACCGAAATCGTGTGCGAACCGGGTGCTGTCGAACAACGGCGCCGTATCTCGGGCAACAGACAGCTTGTGTCGAAGGGCTTTCAAATGATCTGGTTGAGTCGCCAGCTCCACCGCCTTCGATTCATAGTCTTCAGGGCTGGTGCAGATCAACTCAGGCAAGTCAACCGCGTTGAGTAAGCTACCCGCCACACGAGAGGCAAACGTCTGCCCCATCAAGGAAACGACCGGAACGCCCGCCCACAGGGTGTCACTCGTGGTGGTGTGCCCACCGCACGGGAAGGTGTCAAGGGCGATGTCGATCAAAGGCAGGCGCTTTCTGTGGCGCTCAATTTTCTCGAAGTCAGCAAAATACAGTCGATTGGGATCAATTCCCCGGCGACCCGCTTCCACCCTCAGCTGCTGTCGAACGGGCTCGTCTGGCACCAGCAACCACAGAATGCTGTTGGGAACGCGCTTGAGAATTCGACACCACGAGGAAAAAATTTCCCGGGTGTATTTGAACGACTGGTTAAAGCAACCAAACACCAGCGCGTCTTCGGGCAAACCGCACTCAATCCGAGTACGAGACGCTTCTCTCGTCCGCGTGGTGTCATTCGGTTGGTAAGTCACCGGCATCTGCGCGATGGTTTCTGTGTAGTAGCGCTGTGCCTCGATTGGGGTAACGATCGGATCCCCAATGATGTAATCAATGAACGAGGCGCCACACGTGCCAGGGTAGCCCAGCCACGCCACCTGTATAGGAGCGGGCCTGTAGGCAAAAGTGGCTAGTCGACTATCCAGCGTGAACCCTTTCAGTTCAAACAGAATATCAATGCGATCAGAACGGATGGCATCGACTTGCTCAAGCGGCTTCATGGGGCCGCACTCGATAAAGTGATCCGCAGCAGCTACCACACGCTTGCGCAGATCTGACTGGTCATCAATGCCATGTGAATAAAGGAACACCTCGAATCGATGTCGATCGAGTTTTTCCAGCACTTCAACCAGCAGCATGCTGGTGGCGTGGTGGTGAAAGTCACAAGACACCATGCCAATTCGAATCCGTTCATTCGGATCGCGTTTAGGAAAAGCATGCCGATCTGCTGGCTTCACCTGGGCATAGCGACGCATGTCCCACTCTGCAATCGCCTTTTGTAACTCTGCATCGTCCGAAAACGAAAGCAAACAAAACGGGCTGATGGCTTCCGAATCGACGCCCTCGTGCTGTCTGTCGATCACATCAGCAAGCCGGCTCTTGTCTTCGTCCAGACCATCCCAGTCACAGGCCCAGGCTCGGTAGTGCGGAGCGTATACAGCCGCAGACAGCAATGTGGGCTCCAAAATGGAAACAGTTCTGAAGCACTCTGCCGCTTGCTTGTACTGTCTGAGCTTAGCCAAACTGAAACCCATTTGCATGTACGCCTCTCGGCTGTCATGCTTCAGCGTGAGCGTGTCCAAAAATTTAGGGACCGCTTCTTGATGCCGCCCCATGTCACTCAAACAAGCACCCATCAATAAGTGATGGCGCGCATCACGCTTCACCTCTGCTGGCAAGGATTCCAAAACGGCTAACGCATCTTCATTTTGTCGCCGATCCCGATAAAGCTGCGCCAACAATTGATGGCTGATCAAACTTTGAGGATCTATCTCCGTTGCCTTGCGTGCGGCAGATACGGCTTCAATCCAGCAACCGATCTTGTTCAAGGCACTGGCGTAGTTAGTCCAGTAGAGCGAATCCGTGGGATCAAGGCGCACAGCCCGTTCAAATTTTTCAGAAGCGGCCTTGTGTTGCCCTGCTTTTGACAATGCAACCCCCTCTTTCCAGGCCCTTTCCGCATCTCTCTCGTGTTGAATCGTGCGCTTGCGTGATTTATCACCGCTCCGTGGCGATTGAGTTGGCGTACTCGCATTCAACATGAACCTTCTCCATCAAGTCCGAGGAGTGGATATCCGATATGAACCCGCTCGACGTGCGATTGCTCTTGTTCACGACTTTAAAAGTGTTGAATAAGTCGCAAGAGAGGGATAAGCAGGCCGATTCCCATACAGATTGCCGCACTTCAGATTTGTAAAGCTGTCAAGCGCCACATCTAAAGTTTGTCAATTGATCGCCCGATAAAGGGTTCAACGAGCTAGCAAATGCGTGTTCGTGGTCCGGTTAGCCGGCCAATGGCTCAAGACAGAAAGTTTTGATCTCTGCGGTTGACTAACGCCGGATGGCCATCAGGCAGGCTGTCAAAGCCTGGTGAATGTTCGGCGTCTTCGCCGGTAAGTGATCGAACCCATAGGAGTACATCATGTCTTCAGTTGTTAATACCAATCTGATCTCGCTGAATGCCCAGCGCAACTTGTTTTCATCTCAATCGTCACTGGCCACGGCCATGCAACGGTTGTCATCTGGCCTGCGCATCAACTCCGCGAAAGACGATGCGGCCGGACTGGCAATCTCTGAGCGCATGAACGCTCAAGTTCGCGGCATGAACGTCGCGATCCGAAATGCCAATGACGCCATTTCGCTGACGCAAACAGCTGAAGGCGCCATGTCCAAGGTTGGGGATGCCCTGCAACGCATGCGTGAACTGGCCGTACAGTCCCGTAATGCGACGAATTCAAACAGTGACAAAGACTCACTGGATAAGGAATTTGGTGAATTGGCCAAGGAAATTCAGCGTGTCATTGGCGGCACCACCTTCAACGGCAAGAGCGTCATCGGTAGTGACGCCGGCACCTTGACATTCCAGGTTGGAGCCAACACGACGTCCAACGACAGCATCGATTTGACAACCACCAACATGGGCTCCGCAGCCACTCTGACCGTGGTCGCTGGCACTGACAATACTGGTGCAGGTCGAGCTGTGATCGACAGCACGACCAACAGCACAACCCTTGCAACGGTGATTACCAATATCGACAAATCAATTGACTTCGTGAACACGCAACGCGCCACGATGGGTGCAGCGCAAAACCGATTCAGTTCTGTGATTTCGAATCTGCAAGTTGCTGTCGAAAATCAAAGTGCCGCGAAAAGTCGCATCACCGACGCAGACTTTGCTCAAGAAACCGCAAACCTGTCACGATCGCAAATTCTGCAACAAGCAGGCAATGCGATGGTGGCTCAGGCTAACCAATTGCCGCAGCAAGTGCTCAGACTGCTGCAGTAATTCAGGTCTAAGCAAAGAACCAGACCCCGCCCTGCGGGGTCTTTTTATTTCTGGATTGATTTGGGGGGCGTTTCGCCCCTTTATTGCATTTTTGGACGCTGGACAAGCGGTCGACAATCAACTCAACAGGTTTAACTAAAGGACCTGTGGTCCGGCTCAGGGTCGGGTGTTGTAGCAAACGCCGTCTGACGCTTCCTGCCGGGAGTCACCGGCTTCTTGTGGAGTGTTCGAAATGCCTCAAACGATCAACACCAATCTGGTTTCGCTGAATGCACAGCGAAACTTGAACTCGTCTCAGTCTGCATTGGCTACGGCCATGCAGCGACTGTCTTCAGGTCTGAGAGTGAATTCCGCCAAGGATGATGCTGCAGGACTTGCGATTGCTGAGCGAATGAACGCGCAAGTGCGCGGCATGAACGTGGCGATCAGAAATGCCAACGACGGGATCTCCCTGGCGCAAGTGGCTGAAGGTGCCTTGAGCAAGGTAGGCGACTCCCTTCAACGCATGCGTGAACTGGCGATCCAGGCGCGCAATGCCACCAATTCGAATAGCGATAAAGATTCACTGGACAAAGAGTTTGGTGAGCTGGCGAAAGAAATCCAGCGTGTGATTGGTGGCACCACCTTCAACGGTAAGCAAATCATTGGCAGCGATGCTGCAACACTGACCTTCCAAGTCGGGGCCAACACCACGTCAAACGATTCGATTGATGTCAGCACCACTAACATGGGCTCAGCCAGTCAAATCACCGCTGTGGCCGGAACAGACAACACGGGCGCGGGACGCGGAAAAATTGACAGTACGACAAACAGCACCACCTTGGCCACGGTGATCACAAATATTGACACCGCATTAAACTTCATCAACGACACCAGAGCCACTTTTGGTGCCACGCAATCTCGCTTTTCTGCCATCATTTCCAACCTGCAGGTGTCTGCTGAAAATCAGACTGCAGCGCGCAGCCGGATCATGGACGCAGACTTTGCCGCGGAAACCGCGAACCTGTCCCGAGCGCAAATACTCCAGCAGGCCGGAAACGCCATGGTGGCACAGGCCAATCAGTTGCCACAACAGGTGATGAAGTTGCTGGGAGGCTGATGATCTTTGCCCGGCGTTGGCGTTGTTCAACAAAAAAATTCAAGATTGCCGGCGGCCCTCCGATAAGAAATTATCCCTCGTAGCAGGGCCGAGTTACCGAACGTTGATCAGCGTCAACCTGGAAGGAGTAGGCTATGTCCACAGTAAGTGGCCCCGCACTCACCTCACTGGGGGTCGGCAGCGGTCTCGCATCCGAATCGATCGTCACAAAACTTGTGTCGATTGAACGCATGCCGATACAAAATCTGCAGACCGAAGCCTCATCGATTCAAAATCGAATCTCGGCATTCGGTCAGATTCAGTCGTCGATTTCAAATTTAAGAGACGCGGCCTCTAAGCTCACCAGTCCAGATCTCTGGAGCAGCACGACCGCCACCTCCTCCGACGCAAGCTCCGTTTCATTTGCCACATCAGCTGGCGCCGCGATTGGCAATTACAACGTCTCGGTGAGTTCACTGGCTGCCGCGCAGTCCGTGGTTTCCAACACGGTATTGAGCTCAGCAGCAAGTACATTGGGATCGGGAACATTGACCATTGAGTTGGGCTCTTGGTCTGGATCCACCTTCACCAACAAGACTGGCAGCTCGGCCGTCAGCATCACCGTCGCCCCCACCGATACACTGGCCAACATCCGAGACAAAATCAACGGCAGCAATTCGGGTGTCAATGCGAGCATCGTCAGCGATGCCAGCGGTGCCCGGTTGGTGATGAATTCGTCTAACACCGGTGTCACCAATGGATTCCGCGTGACGGTGGCCGACAACGACGGCAACAACACCGATGCTTCTGGACTATCGGCCCTGTCGTTCCTCGATCCCACCTCGACAACCGGCCCCACGAAGCAGACCCAGGCTGCAGCCAACGCGGCCGCCACCGTCAACGGCGTGAGTGTGACCTCTGAGAGCAACACGTTTTCAAACGTTCTCTCGGGCATCTCCATGACGGTCAGCAAGCAAACGACCTCACCAGTCACGGTGTCGGTTTCACAAGACAATACCACCATCACCAAGGCCATCACTGACTTTGCTACGGCGTACTCGGCTGTCGATGCCCTGCTCAAAAATGACACCAAATACGACGACAGCACCAAAACCGCGGCGGTGTTGCAAGGAGATTCGACCGCCACGGGGCTTCAATATCAACTGCGCGGCATATTGGGCTCTATTTCGACAGCGTCTAGCGTCTTTTCATCCTTGTCGTCAGTTGGCTTAGAAACCCAGTCAGGCGGTGCGCTCACGGTCAACACGACCAAACTGACAGCTGCGCTCAGCAACTTGTCAGAAGTAAAAAACATGTTTTCAGCAACCGACCTTACCGGCGGCGGCGCGGATGGCTTTGCAACAAAATTCCGTAATTTTGCAGATAACGTTCTGGGTGTGGATGGATCCATCACCACTAGAACCAATGGGCTCAATACTCAGTTGAAAAACAATCAACAGCGGCAAAGCGATTTGGATGCACGCGCCCAGCTTTATGAAACGCGCCTGAGAGCGCAATACAGTGCACTCGACACGACCATGGCCGGCTTGACAAGCCAGGGCAACTACGTCACTCAAATGCTCAACTCCATGTCAACCAAGGCTTGACGGTCAATAATTCACGTAATTTGATTCAAGTCCGGCAGAACCACGTCGATATAAATGGCAAGTAATAGGCTCCCGATATCAATGGATATCAGCCCGTTGTTAGTTGTTTCGATTGCGGCGGATCTGCATCATGGTCTCGATCGGTACTGTCACAAAAGTAGACTCCAGCGACATCCAACCGATGCTCGCTGGCTCTGCTGTTTCTGCTCGCCCCACTGACGCCCGCACCGAACACGACAGCCCCGAACTTCAGGTTTCTGCGCGCATCTCACCGACAGGTAGGATGCAAAACACCATTGCTCAACTGGCCGACACGGTTCGCCGCCTGAATCAAGCCGACACCTGGCGAGCAGCCACCGCACACTCAAGCGATCCAGACAGGTTGGACGCCTCTGCCTTACAAGCCAAGGCTGATCAAGTCGTCAACGTCCAGGTAGATCAGATTGCCACAGCGCAGTCAGCAATCTCTGCGCAATTTTCTCCGCTTGGAACAACGATTGGCCTGGGCACCTTGAACATTGAGGTAGGCCAATGGAGCAGTTCCTTCAGTTCCTTCACCCCCAATCCCAACTGGCCTAAAGCCCGCGTTTCAACAGGCCCCGGAGACACCACGTTGGAACACCTGCGTGACCGGATCAATGGTGCTGGTTTAGGAGTGAACGCCAACGTCATCAGTGACCCCACAGGCACCTATCTGATTTTGCGTGCTGCCAACACGGGGTCTGACAATGGATTCAGAGTCACGGTTGACCCTGCACCTGGATCGTCACAAGAGCAGATCCAGTCGTTGCAAAAGCTTGAGTTCAACCCTCCTAGTTCGACATCTGGTATGACGCTGGCCGTCCCTGCGCAAGATGCAGTGGTTCAGGCGAATGGAAAGACAACGACATCCTCATCAAACTTCATCGAAGATTTGGTGCCAGGGGTAGATGCCACCGCCAAGCAGGCAAGCGCCATGCCTATTCAGGTTCAAGTGCGCCAAGACAGCTCCCAAGCCAAGGCATTGATCGAAGATTTCGTCCACACATTCAATGACTTGAACCATCAACTGAATACCGCATCCGGGCTTGACCCCATCGTGGCCCAAGCTGGCCAAGCCGTCCAATCAGGGGTGACGTCCATCACTCACAGTGGTTACGGGGGCAGCCTCGAAAAACTAGGCGTGACGCAACAGCAAAACGGACAACTCAAGCTCGATTACGCAGCGCTAGAACAAGGGCTCACCCAGGCAGTGAAAGAACCTCCCGGGGGCATTCGGCAGTTGGCTCGGATTTTCGGCACGGATTCGCCTTCGGAGCCCACATCGCCGCCTGCGATCAGGACTGCCGCCCTCTCCGCTAGCACGAGCCCTCTGTTTCGACAAGCAGTGGTGGATCAATACACCCACAACATGTACGTAGAAGACGTCAATTGAAGTGTGCGTTTTCTGGCTTTCAAATTCTTCCACAGCCTTCAAGCTACCTGGGTCGGTGCCGATAACGGATTTAACGCTGTAGTCAGCACCAACCGGAAGAGAAATCCAGATGTACGCCACCACCACAGGCACTTCTCCGAGCATGTACAGCAACCGCAATGTCACCAGTGCTTACCGGCAGGTAAACGTTCAAACCGGCATCAATGGCGCAAGCCCCCACCAACTCGTTGCCATGCTGTTCAACGGCTTCTTTGATGCAATCGGTCAGGCTCGTGCCGCCATGGCCAGCAACGACATCGGCATGAAGTGCGACGCCATCATCAAAAGTGTCCGCATTGTGGACGAAGGCCTCAAGGCGAGCCTCAACCTCTCTGAAGGCGGTGAGTTGGCGCAACAACTCTACGGCCTTTACGGCTACGTCACGATGCGTCTGACCCAAGCCAATCTTCACAACGACCCTGCAGCACTAGAAGAATGCGTACGCCTGCTGACTCCGATTCGAGAAGCGTGGATGGCTGTGGCCCCCACAACAGACAACACTCCTCGCCCCACCAGTCTGGAGGTTCAAGCATGAACGCCCCCGAATTGCTGACGGCCACCGATGAAGATCTGCGCGATGGAAGCCTGTTGGGCTATTACGAAGCCATCGAAACCGCCAGCCACAATATGCTCGATGCAGCACGGTCTGGCGATTGGGACACCGTCGTCAAGCTCGAAGGTGCTTGCGCAGTGTTGATCGCCCAACTCAAACATGCCGCTCAGGCTCGTGCCCTCGGACCCGATGAACTCGCACTGAAATCTCGCATCATGCAGCGCATCCTGGTCAACGACGCCGAAATCAGAAACCTGGCTGAACCCTGGATCCATGATCTCAGCCACATGGTCGGTGGCACCACCGATCCGCGTCAAATGCACTGATCAACCGGAGCCCAGCCTTGACCGCGCCAAAAGGCTCAAATGCCCACCTGGATGACTACCGGATCACCTCTGCGGTAGAAATCCAGGCTCTGCTCAAGCAAATGCTCGATACCAATGCACTCGTCACGCTCAGCGGACCGCAAGGTGCCAGCCACACCACGCTGCTCTGGGCCGTCGACACCAGTCGTGGCATCGTTTGCTTCAGTGCAGAAGCCGATGACCCCAGTCTCGAGTCCTTGCTCGAATCGGACGAAGTCGTTGCGATGGCCTATCTGGACAGCATCAAGCTGCAATTCGACATTGAGGGCCTCGTGCACGTTCACGGCGGACACCACAGCGCCCTCAATGCACAGTTCCCCAAAGAAGTCTTTCGGTTTCAACGTCGCGATGCCTTCCGCGTCAAACCCTTCAGTTCGCACAGCCCCCAGGCCCAATTCCGGCATCCCAGCATGCCCGACATGGCCCTGACCTTGCGGATCCTGGATGTCAGTCTCGGCGGAATGGCCTTGTTCCTGCCAGAAACCATCCCCATGATCGAAGCGGGTAGCAAAATCGGACGCTGCATCATCGACCTCGACGGCGACACCCGCATCGAAGCAGGCGTCAAGATCCATCACGTCACCGTACTGCACCCTGAGTTCCATGGCGCTCGCCTGGGCTGCGAATTCTTCGGAATGGATGGCGGAACCATGCGCACCCTGCAGCACTACATCAATCAAACGCAGAAGCGGCGCTCGGCCTTGTCTTTGGACAAAACCTGATCAATCTGCCGCAGGCGCGAACCTTATCCAGCGCCGACGCTGATAGCATCAGCGCATGTCTGAATCCGCCCCCTCCTCCTCTCCTGCCTGGGTGATCGCCACCCGGGAAAGTCGTCTGGCTCTGTGGCAAGCCCACCATGTCCGCGACCTGCTTCAAGCGCAATTCAGCCGAACAGTCACCCTGCTCGGCATGACGACGCGAGGTGACCAGATCCTCGATCGATCGCTATCCAAGGTCGGCGGTAAAGGTCTCTTTGTCAAAGAGCTCGAAGTGGCCCTGGAAGAAGGTCGTGCCGACCTGGCCGTCCATTCGCTCAAAGATGTCCCGATGGACTTGCCAGACGGCTTCTCCCTCGCCGCCATCCTGGAACGCGAAGACCCCCGAGATGCCTTCGTCTCGAACCGCCACGCCCATTTCGATCAACTTCCGGTAGGAGCCATCGTGGGCACCTCCAGCTTGCGACGCCTGGCGCAATTGCGAGCTTTGCGTCCCGACCTGAAAATCGAGCCCTTGCGCGGCAATCTCGATACCCGATTGCGCAAACTCGATGACGGCCATTACGACGCCATCATTCTGGCGGCTGCGGGTCTCAAAAGGTTGGGGCTGGGGGACCGCATTCGCCATCCCATTGATCCTGACACCATGCTCCCGGCAGCCGGGCAAGGTGCGCTTGGGCTCGAGATCCGCACCAGCAACCACGAACTGCTAACCGCCCTCACCACCCTCATTCACACCCCCACCTGGCTGGCCACGCAAGCCGAGCGCGCTGTGTCTCGTGCCATGGGCGGCAGTTGTTCGATGCCCCTGGCAGCCTATGCCACGTGGAGCGACCAAGGTGATTTGACCCTGCGTGCCAGACTGGGGCACCCCCATCAAGCGCAGTTGGTTGCGGCAGAACTCATCGTGCGCCCTCAGTCAGTGCCCGAAGCCATCACCATGGGTGAGTCGGTGGCGCGACAGCTGCAAGAACAAGCTGGACCGCAGTGGCTGTCTGAACTTTGAGCGCCATGCACGTCCTTGTCACACGCCCGGAGCCCCAGGCCACGGCCTGGGTGCATGAACTGCAAGCAAGTGGCATCACCGCGTCGGCCTTGCCCTTGATCGGCATCTCTGCTCCCGAATCCGCCGCACCGATTCAGGAAGTCTGGTCCCACCTGTCCCGCTACCGTGCGGTCATGTTTGTCAGCCCTGCTGCCGTCGATTGGTTCTTCCGACTCCAACCACCGCATTGCACCTGGCCTGCAGGCACCTTGGCCACGGCACCCGGACCGGGCACGGCAAGCGACATTCGCAAAGCAGGCATTGAATCTGGCTTTCCGGACATTCGCGTCATCTCGCCGGGATCAGAGTCCCCTCAATTTGATTCCGAATCCCTGTGGCCACTGCTGGCGCCGTTCGACTGGCGCGACCAACGCGTCTGCATCGTCAGTGGCGGAGACGGCAAAGAGGCCAAAGGCCGAACCTGGCTGACCCAGCAGTGGCAAACACGAGGGGCTCAGGTGGACACCATCGTCACCTACCGCCGCACCCCAGCATCCTGGAGCCCGTCACAACAGGCCCTGTTTCTGCACGCGGTGGCCAATCCATCGGCATTTGCCTGGCTCTTCAGCAGCTCCGAGGCGCTCAACTACCTGGCCAACCACTTTCAGCACACCTACGCCCCCGACCACCCTATCGATTGGAATCAAACCAAGGCACTGGTGACTCACCCCCGAATCGCCGAATGCGCCCAACAATTGGGCATGGCACAAATCACCCAAAGCAAGCCTGCCCTGGCTGAAGTGGTGCTGGCACTACGCAACCTCCCCTGATCGGCAGCGGGGTCGATACAATCGTTCCACTGTGAGTGACATCAGCCCCCCCTCGACCGAATCCGTTGTGCCAGCGGCCCTTCCCGTGCCTGCAGCCAACGTCCCTGCCCCTTCTACCTCGTCGTCTTGGCTGGGATGGATCATTGTGGGCGCCGCCATCGTCTCCGCTGGCTCGATCTGGACCGCCTGGAACACACAGCAGCGCGTCAAAAGCATCGAACAAGAACTATTCCGTCGCCAGCAAGACAACGCCGGTCAAGTTGCAGAAGCCCGTGTTCTGGCCAAGCAAGCGCAAGATGTATCCCGTGAAACCGCTGCCCGAGCAGCTTTGCTTGAAACACGACTGAATGAAGTCGCACTGCAGCGCACGCAAGTCGAAGACCTCATCAAGTCCTTGAGCCAATCGCGTGATGAAAACATGGTCGTCGACATCGACGCCACCTTGCGCGTCGCGATCCAGCAATCAGCCCTGACCGGCAGCGTGGATCCTTTGATGAATGCCCTGCAATCAGCAGACGACCGGATCGCTCGCTCCAAGCAACCCCGCTTGACGCCCATTCGGCGAGCCTTGGCCAAAGACATCGATCGATTGCGAAGCACCCGGGTTGCCGACCTGTCCAATCTACTGATTCGCTTGGACGAAGCCATTCGACTCGTCGACGAAGTCCCTTTGCTCAATCAAGCCCCGACTTCCTCCAACCCGATCTTGGTCGACGGCGGTACGCCAGGCTCGTCGCGCAAAGCAGCGCAAGCCAATGACACCGCCAGCGCTGCGATATCCGGCACATCCGTGACCCAGACCGGACATCGGGTGGTGGGCTGGGCCAAAGCCACCTTGGACGACATCTGGGCCCAAACCAAAGGCCTGGTTCGCGTCACGCGCATCAACCGCCCCGAAGGGATGTTGATCTCTCCGGATCAAACTTTCTTCCTGAAAGAGAACCTGAAACTCCGGCTCCTCAACGCCCGACTGGCCTTATTGAGTCGCCAAAGCGCCACTGCCATCAACGACATCCAAATTGCCCAGGCGGCTCTGAACCGGTATTTCGATACGTCCAGCCGCAAGTCGCAACTGTTGATGAGCATGCTCAAAGAAGTCAGCAGTCAGAGCCCGCAAACCGTCATCCCCCGCCCGGACGACACCCTGGCAGCCATCGCTGCAATTGCCGGCACAAGCCGTTAAGCGGACTCGAGCATGCGATCAATTGTCTGGATCCTGTTGCTCTCAGTTGCTGCGGTGGTCAGCGCCATTGCCTTGGGCAGCAACGACGGCTTGGTCACCATTTACTGGCTCGGATGGCGCACTGACCTGTCTCTCAACTTCTTCTTGCTGTCCCTCATCCTCATCTTCCTCAGCGCGCACTCGCTGATCAGAGGCTTGGATAGCCTGCTTGACTTGCCAGAGCGCGCCAAACGCTGGCGTCTAGCCAATCGTGAACGCCTGGCCCAAGTAGCGTTGCGCGAATCTCTCGGTTTGTACCTCGCAGGCCGCTACACCCGGGCCCACAAAGCAGCCCAGCGTGCGGTGGCCATCCAGGCTGATTCACCTGGCATTGAATTGGATGCTGAGTTCAGTGCATTGGCACACCTGCTGTCCGCTGGCAGCCTGGACCGACTACAAGACAAGAGCAAACGAGACGAGCACTTGCGTCGCGCCCTCGAACTGTCGCAACTCACCCGCAAACCACGCGTCACCGAAGAAGGCGCTCGCCTGTTGATGGCCGAGTGCGCGATTGGTGACAATGACGCCAGCCGTGCGCTCAAAGAACTGGCCGAGCTTGCTCCCGGCGTATCTCGGCGGACCCAAGCCTTGCGCTTGAAACTACAGGCCACGCGCATGAAGCGCCAACCTTTGGATGCGCTGAAAACCGCGCGGCTATTGGCCAAACACCAGGGCTTCACCTCTGTCGCAGCTGAAGGTCTATTGCGCACCCTCGCAGCCGAAGCCCTGCAGACCGCCCGAGATGCCGATCAACTCCGTCAGGTTTGGGCTCAACTCGACCCCAGCGACCGCAGCGATCCCCTGGTCGTCGCCCACGCGGCCACCCGCATCGCGAACTTGGGTGCCCCCCACGAGGCCCGTCAGTGGCTCGCCCCCTTGTGGGACCGTATCGCCCAACTGCCTACTGAAGCGGTAGACGCCCTGGCAAAGGCGCTCAGCCACAGCCTGCTTGGCCTGGAGCCTGAATGGCTGCCCAGACTGGATGCGGCCACTCAACCGGCCCTGCGTCACCCTGGTTTGGCGCTCGCATTGGGCTTGGCGCTGGCCGAGCGACAACTCTGGGGTAAAGCCCGCAGCATGCTCCTGTCGGCCGCCAACGATCTGGATCTTGACCTGGAGCGGCGCCGGCTGGCCTGGGCCACGCTTGGCCAACTGGCCGAACGCGAACAAAGAACCGAGGAAGCAGCCCGGTTTTATCGCCTGGCGGCATTGGCTCAATCTGCCTGATGCAATTTGGCCATATTTACAAGCTCGTGAAAACCATGCTATAGTCTCACTTCTCGGCGGCTGTAGCTCAGTTGGATAGAGTACTTGGCTACGAACCAAGGGGTCGTGGGTTCGAATCCTGCCAGCCGCACCAATTGATTGCAATTCACACGCAACCAAACGGTAGCCGAGAACATTTTCAGCGGCTGTAGCTCAGTTGGATAGAGTACTTGGCTACGAACCAAGGGGTCGTTGGTTCGAATCCTGCCAGCCGCACCAAAAGCAAAGGGTCAGCATGCATGTGCTGACCCTTTTTGCTTTCCGACTCTGCCCACATTCGCTGCTCGCTCGGCATCTGGCTGTCAAGCTACAGCCTGAACAAGTCGGCCTTTTCAGCCAATTGCTCACGCTGCCAATGAATCAGTGACGAATGTCACTCAAGGGCACACGCACCACTCCGAAAGCGAACACATGCGCCGATCGAAAGGCGCCCCCCAACGCTCAAGGAGTTCCCACCATGCACCAGCCTCTGCGCACATCATTTGGCTTTGCCGCCCTGTCCGCGATCGCCTTGCTGGCCCTCACTTCCACTTGCTACGCCGACACCCGCGCGGCTTGGGGAACCAGCGTCCCCAAAGGTGCCACGCCGCTGGACGACAACGCGCTGATGGAAGTCTCCGGCCGAGGCACGCTGGACGATCGCGCAGTCAAAGCGCTTCAACAAGGTGGCAAATTTTCCGAATCAGCTCAACGCGCACTGCAACTCGCGGGCTTGAACCAATCGGCCAGTGAATCAGCGGAAAAACAGGCCAGCCAGACTCAATACCGCATGGCCATGGGGGTGACACAAACCATGGTCAACACAACCCAACTGACAGGCGTGGTGACTTCCATGGCGGCCCCCGTCTCACCCGCTCCGTTGATGAGTCTGCCCCTGCTGGGGCTTCCGATGTTGCCTCGTTGAGTCAAGCCGCACGACATCTGGCGCCACTAAGCGGACGCCAGGCTAGCGGCAATCAGGGGCCGTGACCGTGACCGCCCCAGTGGAGGCACTGCGCAGGTTCACGAATGTGCTGGAACGGGCCCATTTCATGGTTCCACTGGGGACAATGGCCGACTGCGAAGTCGTGGGTGTCGTGTTATTCCAGTAACGGACAGCAAATTCATACACACCAGCTGCTGCTCCGTTGGCAGATATTGCTGCATTGAGTGCAGGCAATGTCATGAACTTCGTGCATGTAGCCGAACCAAGGCAATCATGCACATCCAGGGTTTGGACGATGCCACCCACATCTGACGCGACTAACTCCGCCTTATTGATCCCCCCCGGTAGCGCATCAAAGCCATTCAATGTCACCGATACTCTACCGACGTCACCCGTGACGGTAGTCGGATCAACAACAGCGAAGGTTGTGCCGCTGGTGTACGGCGTTGAGGAGACTGTTGGATTGGTATAAAAAGTACCGAGTGCATACGCTTGGTAACCTGACAAAGCATTGTCAGTGAACGTCACGTAATCATTCAACTCCGAAGAATCTGACTTCGTGTGTCCAGGCGGACACCGATCCAACACCCCCGTTTGAAAATCAACCGTTGAAACATGTGAGCCGGCTGAGCTAGGCAGCGTCAAGGCTGCATCAGGCACCAACGTTCCGGTAAAAGGATCGGTGTTGCCATTGAACAGTTCATACACTGATCCACCGCCCAATGAAAAACCCAAGCCAACACGCTGCGCCGTCGTCGTGGTTGACAACGATACGGACCTAGGCGGGCTGGTGTCTAAAATAGGCCGAATCAAGGTTTTGTCCGTTGTGGTGCTCGAACTCGCTAAGCTTGACCACGTACATCCAAGATACGTCCCAATCAGACTGTTACCGTAGGATGTGCCGGTGAAAACCATGGGCTGCATACCAGTTCCACGGATCACCACATCAAATTGGCTAGGGTTGTTTCCCGCAGGGCTGAACGGCCCAAGGACAAAAGCTCCATCATCTACCACTACCACGGTCGAAGAGCCCCCAGGCGCTGTCGGTGGTAGGACATTGACCTTGGTTGGTTTGACTCGAACTGTTTGCCAGTTCTCCATTCGCGGACTACCCGGAACATTCGCTGCTGTCGGGGCAAATGCACTGACCACGATGTCCGACACGCATGCGCTGCTTCCTCCCGCGGCGACGGCCGCTCCATATGCCGATGTGCCACAAATATATTTCGGATCGATTGCACCGTAAATCAATCCAGTGGAACTACTCACCCCGTGAGTAAAAGTACGAGGCCGAAAGGTTATGGCGTCAGCTGATCCATATCCACCATCAAAGCGCACGATGGATCGGTCCACATCCATGTGGACGGTCAGCACGCTCCAATTATTGGCCTCAATCACCACCCCGCGATCC